>JACUUF010000078.1 GCA_014859465.1 Methyloprofundus sp. | reverse complement strand
GGCAATATGCATCATGGTGATAAAATGATTATCACGACAGCGCATAAGCTTTTTCCTAATACGACGATTGCTACTCCAAGCTTTAATATTAGCAAAGACGATCTTGATAAAACCAGTGCTACAGGTTCTGAGGATATCGTTAAAATGGCGCCTAGCGTACACATTAGACGTCGTTTTTATGCCGATCAAAATGGCGTCGTAGCGATTCGTGGCTCAACAAATTTTCAAACTAACCACTTTAATATGTATGCCGATGGTATACCTTTGCATAATCCCGTGCAATTTAAGTGGGATGGCTCGCCTAAATGGAATTTAGTAGCACCGAATACGCTAGAATCTGCAACGGTTTTTTATGGCCCTTATTCGGCAGAGCACCGAGGAAGTTTTGGTGGCACGTTTGATTTAAAAACCCGTTTGCCTGAGAAATTTGAAATGAGTTTGGATGCTACCGGTATCATTCAAAGTTCACATCGTTTTGGTCAAGATCAGACACTAACAGGGCATAAAGAATTTGTTTCGGCGGGTAACAAGATTGGTGATTGGAGCTTTTATGGGTTTTATAATCATCTGGAAAATGAAGGGCAGGCGCAGTCTTTTTCTGCGATAGCTAATCCAAAAGCTGATACGGGAATGCCAGCAGCATTTGGCTCTTCTGTGACGAGTAATCCGCTCGATGGTACTACTATTATCACCGGTGACTTAGGAATTAATAAAAATACCTCTGACTTGTATGAAGTAAAAGTCGGTTACGATATTAACCCAGATTTACGGGTCTTAGCTACTGTTGCCTTCGAAGATACGCTGAGAGAAAGTCAGGCTAACAGTTACATGAAAGACAGTGCGGGTAATACCTTATGGGGTGGAACTGTCAGCGAGCATGGCTATCAATTTGATGTTAATCCACTTCAATTTGGTAGGCCAACCCTTAACGGTAGTGAAAACGAAAAGAAAACCATGATGTATGGTCTGAATTTGTCGGGTAAACTAACCGAAAACTGGGATATAGACACGACCGCTAGTTTCTTTGATGCCTTTAAAGATCAATTGCAACAAGCTAAGTTCAGTCGTAATGATCCGGCGTTTCAGGGCGATCGCAGTGGCAATATTACTGATACGGATGTCTGGTGGGCTGATTACAGTGTCAAGTTAGCGACGCAAAAGTTTCTAGGTAGAGACGATATGGGTTTTATGGTTGGTTATCAATATAATTATTCGCACTTAGATATTAATAAATATAGCGCTGCAGATACTTATACTGGCGTTAAAGGTACACTAAAACAATCCGATGGCGGTGATACGCAAATGCACAGTCTGTTTGCTCAAGTAGATTGGGATTTTATCGAGAATTGGAATTTCTTAGTCGGCGGGCGTTATGATATGTGGTCGGCAACTAATGGGCATGTTAAATCAGAGGATGTTGCTGACCGTGATGCTAATCGGTTTTCGCCTAAAACCTCACTTTCGTTTACGCCTACAGATCAATTAAGTTTCCGCTACTCATTCAGTAAAGCTTACCGCTTTGCTGTTGCACAAGAATTATTTGATAGCTCTAGCACCAGTAATACGCAAAATTTCTCAGATCCAAATTTGGAGGCAGAATCGGGTTATTTTCAGGATTTTAAAGTTCAGTACGATTTAGATCGGGGTTATGTTAGTGCTAGTGTTTTCTATAACCAAATTACTAATGAAATCATGAGTACGCAAACACTTTTAGATAATGGCAATATTGCAAACAGGACTCGTGGTATAGGTCTAACCGAAACAGTCGGAGTGGAAGTAGTTTATCAGCAAAATCGCATTATGGATTGGCCGATCAGTCTTAATATGAACGCGACTTGGCTGGATAAAACGATTAAAGAAGATTCTAATCCTGAGCTTGTTGGTAAGCAGTGGGTCAGAGTGCCACATTGGCGTGCGAATGGTACTTTGACTTATCATACAACGGATAACTGGGATAACATCGTTGCCTTGCAATATCGTAGCTCTCAATATGCTAACGATGATAACAGCGATACGAATCATGAAGGCTATGGCTCATCCAGTGATTATGTGCTGTTAAATCTTAAGTCATCATATAAACATGAGTTAGGGAATGGTATGACAGCAAGAGTTTCTGCGGGTATTGATAACTTGCTTGACCAGGATTATTATGACTTTCACCCTTATCCGCAAAGAACCTATTTTGTTAATGTTGGTTTAGATATTTAATGTATCCAGTAATTTGATGGGCGGTGAAGCTCCTTTGTTTAGGCAAAGGGGCTTTTTTTGTGATGTCAATAACAATAATAATGGCTTATTTCTATGAATAAACAGTTAATTTATTTACCTCTTCTATTGGCGAGTTTGACCTCTGCTTGCTCAACTAATGGTATCTCAGAGCCTGTCGCTGAGGCAGAAGTCGCCAGCAAACTTGCTAAAAAAATGCATCATACAACGCCGGAAGGTGTGATTAGTGTCGATATTGTCAGTGACAATAAGCGCTTGCATTTATTGACCGTTAAACATCAGCACGGTAATAATACTTTTTGGTATCAGCAGTCAGATGACCAGGGTGAGAGCTGGTCTGCACCGGTAAAAATCCTTAATGCAGACCATTTGCCGGCAAAGATCACTCGTGGCAATGATGCGCAAATTACTGCACAAGGGAGTACTATTGTTGTGACCTGGACCCAGTATGTCGATCAGGGGCGTTTTCATGCTGGACCTATGCTTGCAGCCCGTTCAGTAGATGCTGGGCAAACTTGGCAATATGCCGCGGCACCGCCTGATTGGAATGGCCCGCACGGCTATATTGATATGGCTGCCGATCAACAGGCCATGTATGCTGTTTGGCTGGATAGTCGTAGCGTAAATCCTGCGATAAAGGCTTCGCAAAGCGTGCATTATTCGCGTTCGATTGATGGTGGACTAAGCTGGGAAGCTAACCTAACTTTGGATGCAGTGAGTTGTTCTTGTTGCTGGAATACTGTTAAGGCGGATGGTGAAGGTAATACTTATGTGTTGTACCGTGATAAGCAGCCATCGGATTTGTCGGTTGGTGTGGTTAATGCCGATCAACAATGGCAATATTTAAATCATGTTGGTGCTTTCAATTGGCAATTTGATGGTTGTCCGCATATCGGAGGTAACTTAGATTTCCAAAAAATTGCCGATAAAAAACGCTTGCACGCTGTCGTTGGTACAGGGCATCCTGAGCATCTTGGTGTGCATTATTTGTACTCTGATGATGTTGGTAAGAATTGGTCTAATTCCGTGCAATTAGGTGCTGAATCAGCGATGCATGCGGATATAGCGGCTCATGATGATGGTCGTGTGTTTGCGGTTTGGGATCAGATGAGTGCTTCGGGTATGAGTATTTTTATTGCTGACTCTGCCGATCAAGGTATGACTTGGTCGGCTCCCAGACAAGTTTCTAAGGCTGGTATGAGAGCATCGCATCCACGTATTATTAAAACTGAAAATGGTTTTCTGTCGCTCTGGACAGAGAGCGATGGTCAGCAGCAGACGCTGACAGCCTTGAGGTTATAAAATGATAAAACTTCGTTTGTTTCTCTTATCTAGTTTACTTTGCTTGACATTTAATTCGGTTAAAGCAGAATCTTTGGTCATTTTACCTTTTGTAAAAGGCAGCTTTGCTGAGATAAAAAATCAACATCAGGGTAAGCCTTTTGTTGTAGTTTTTTGGTCAGAAAGTTGTAGTTATTGCATGATTGAGCTTGCTATGTTTGCTAAGTATCAAAAGCAATATGCTGATGTGGCCTTTATAACTGTAGCAACCGATGCTTTTTTGGAGGATGAAGTTGTGCAAAGTGTTCTGAAGCAAAGTCAGCTTGAGCTAAAGCAAACTTGGGTGTTTGCCGAGCAATTTCCAGAAGCTATCTATGCAGATGTCAATAAGCGCTGGCGTGGAGAATTACCTGTCACGCATTTTTTTGATAGTAATCATCAAGAGACTCGTCACATGGGTATCATTAAGGAGGATGAGTTGGTCGAGTGGTTAAGTGCGCAGTCGATTCAAAAGTAGTTCTATTAATGGCGTTTGTATGAAGCTTGCGTAATGCAACAATAGTTGAAAACCCACTGTTTTTGGCATGCGGACTACAATTTAGTTTTGGGTATAATTAAAGTAGGTGGATTTATTAAAAATTCACCCTTCTGCATGCACAAAAAAGCCCATCATTGATGGGCTTTTTTTACGTCTAAAAACTAAGGGTTAAAACTTAGTTTTTAGCTTTATCAACGATTTGGTTCGCTGCAATCCAAGGCATCATAGCGCGTAGTTTTGCGCCTGTTACTTCGATTGGGTGTTCCGCATTTAAACGACGTTTTGCTGTCATTTCTGGGTAGTTAGTCATGCCTTCTAGGATGAATTTTTTAGCATATTCACCATTTTGGATGCTAGCTAATGCTTCGCGCATTGCGTAACGGCTTTCTTCGTTAATAACTTTAGGGCCTGTTACGTATTCACCGTATTCTGCATTGTTAGAGATTGAGTAGTTCATGTTGGCGATACCACCTTCAAACATTAAATCTACGATCAATTTTAATTCGTGCAAACATTCAAAATAAGCCATCTCTGGTTCGTAGCCTGCTTCTACTAAAGTTTCGAAGCCCATTTTAACTAGCTCAACGGCGCCGCCACATAAAACCGCTTGCTCACCAAATAGGTCGGTTTCGGTTTCTGCGCGGAACGTGGTTTCGATGATACCAGAACGACCTCCGCCGATAGCAGAAGCGTAAGATAAGCAAATTGCTTTTGCTGTACCTGAAGCATCTTGATGGATAGCGATTAAATCAGGGATGCCACCGCCACGAGTAAACTCAGAGCGTACTGTATGACCAGGCGCTTTAGGGGCAATCATGATGACATCTAAATCAGCGCGTGGCGTTACTTGGTTGTAAAGAATGGCAAAACCATGGGCGAAAGCTAATGCCGCGCCTTGTTTGATGTTGGGCTCAATTTCTTCTTTATAAAGCTGAGATTGAAATTCATCTGGCGTCAGAATCATAACGACGTCGGCGCTAGCAACTGCTGATGCTACGTCAGTTACTTTTAAGCCATGAGCTTGCGCTTTAGCCACTGAGCTAGAGTCTGGGCGTAAGCCAACCACAACATCAACACCTGAATCTTGTAGGTTGTTTGCGTGTGCATGACCTTGTGAGCCATAGCCGATGATGGCTACTTTTTTGCCTTTAATTACATTAAGGTCAGCGTCTTTGTCGTAATAAACTTGCATGTGTGATTTCCTGTTTTTAGTCAATAGTTATTGGCAACATAATGCTGATAAGATCTGATGCTTGATCAGATATGACGCGGATAAATTCGCACCACGCACTTACTGGGCAATATGTGTTGTTTTGGTAAAAGTCTTACAAATGTAAACCTTTTTCGCCGCGCGATAGGCCTGTCGGGCCAGAGCGCACGGTTTCGATAATGCTATTTTCATCAAGTGCAGCGACGAATGCATCGAGTTTATCTGATGGTCCGGTCATTTCAATCACATAGCTATTGCTGGTGACGTCAATGATTTTGCCACGAAAAATTTCTGCAAGACGGTTAATTTCTTCACGCGCTTCTTTGCTGGTCTTTACTTTTACTAGCATTAGCTCGCGTTCAACATGGCTTGCTTCGGCGAGGTCAATTAATTTAACAACGTCAATTAATTTATTAAGCTGTTTAGTGATTTGCTCAATAATCTCATCCGTACCGCGCGTCACTAAAGTCATGCGTGACAATGTCGGGTCTTCGGTCGGGGCAACGGTTAAGGACTCGATATTATAGCCACGCGCGGAAAACAAGCCAGCAACACGGGATAAAGCGCCTGCTTCATTTTCAATTAGAATAGAAATAATATGTCTCATTATGCCAATTCCCTATTAATAGGTGTGCCGGGTGCTACGCGTAAAGTCATCTCTTGATGGCCTTTGCCTGCTTCAATCATTGGATAAACATTTTCTGTTCTATCGGTCATGAAATCGATAAACACAGTACGATCTTTCATCGCAAATGCTTTTTCTAGTGCCGGTTTAACATCTTCCGGTTTTTCTACGCGTATGCCCACATGACCGTAAGCTTCGGCTAATTTAACGAAATCAGGAATAGTATCCATGTATGAATGCGAATAGCGGCTTTCATAAGAAAATTCTTGCCACTGGCGCACCATGCCCATATAACGATTATTTAAATTAATAATTTTAATCGGTGTCTTATATTGCAGTGCCGTAGAAAGCTCTTGTATGCACATTTGAATGCTGGCTTCACCGGTAACACAGGCAACATCTGCATCGGGGTGTGCAAGTTTAACGCCGATGGCGGCAGGTAAGCCAAAGCCCATGGTGCCTAAGCCGCCTGAATTGATCCAGCGACGCGGTTTGTCAAAAGGATAAAATTGCGCAGCAAACATCTGGTGCTGACCCACATCAGAAGTAATAAAAGCATCGCCTTTAGTTACTTCATAAAGTTGTTCAATGACCGCTTGTGGTTTGATTAGTTCACAGTTACGGTCAAACTCTAGGCAGTTAATTGAGCGCCACTGTTCAATACGACCCCACCATGCTTCGAGTGCTTTTTTGGGAGGTTTTGTTTTCTGCTCTTTGAGCAATTCAAGCATTTGGTTTAAGACAATCTTAACTTCGCCGACTATCGGTACGTCAACCTTAACAGTTTTAGAGATAGACGCGGGATCGATATCAATATGAATAATGGTTGAATGTGGGCAGAATTCTGCTAATTTTCCGGTAACGCGGTCATCAAAGCGTACGCCGATAGCTAAAATGACATCGCTTTCGTGCATTGCCAAATTGGCTTCATAAGTGCCGTGCATACCTAACATGCCGATAAATTGTTTATCAGTGGCAGGATAAGCACCTAAGCCCATTAAAGTTTGAGTAATGGGGAAGTTAAGTGAGCGTGCTAGCTCTCTTAGCTCTTCGCTTGCTTCACCTAAAATGGTGCCACCACCCGAATAAATAACAGGGCGTTGCGCGGCTAATAATAATTCAATGGCTTTCTTGATTTGCCCAGGATGACCTTTAGTCGCGGGGCTATAAGAGCGCATTTTGATTTTCTTAGGGTATTTATACGGAATCAATATATTTGGGTCGGTAATATCCTTCGGAATATCAATAACAACCGGACCTGGTCTGCCTGTCGTCGCAACGTAAAACGCTTTTTTCATTGTTTCCGCAATATCGTTAATGTCTTTAACTAAAAAGTTATGCTTAACGCAAGGGCGGGTAATGCCGACCATATCGACTTCTTGAAAGGCGTCGCTGCCAATGACCACCGTCGGAACCTGGCCAGAAATCACTATCATGGGAATCGAGTCCATATAAGCTGTGGCAATGCCGGTAACCGCGTTTGTTGCGCCAGGACCTGATGTTACCAAGACGACGCCGGGCTTGCCTGTTGCGCGCGCATAAGCATCGGCAGCATGAGTTGCTGCTTGTTCATGTCTGACTAATATATGTTTGACATCTTCCTGATGGAAAATTGCATCATATAAATGTAATACTGCGCCACCAGGATACCCAAAAAGATACTCTACACCTTCATCTTTAAGGCACTGAACGACAATCTGTCCGCCACTGAGTTCCACTTTATAAAACCTCTTAAAATAATAAGAATACACTGCGCATTGAAGTGCTCGAAATAAGCGTGCTCTTCAATGTACTTTAGAATTAAAGTCAGCTGTAGGCATGCACATACACCCGATCTGCTTATTTTTACCCTTGCCCTTAAAAGTTCAAGGGAGATTATTGAGGTAGAAAATAGACTTTAATTAATAAAAAATCTATTCAAAATAGCGGAAAATAGCTATCTCGTCAAGAATTACATTTGTTATCATTGATCTATAAAGTTTATTAAAAATAAACTATCCTACATCTATAGATATAACGTTGAGGAAATGGAAATGCAACAAAATAGAAAAGATTATCGGAAAAAGTTCACCTCAACAGGTGTTGTGTTTCTTGCGGGCGAGTTATTGTCGTTTATTAGTTATGATGTTTCTGTGAAAGGGGGGCAAATAGAGTTGGTTCCTGGTGAGTTTATTGGTACGGTAACCGATGTCAGAAATATATTAAATGAAATACATACTGCTGAAGTTTTTGTACAGGACTTAATGTTAAGTGCGGAGGCAAGGATTGCTTGGGTACGGGAGATCGAAGGGAAGATTCTTCTGGGCCTAGAATTTAGTGATATCAGGCATAATGCGGACAAATTATGGTTGCAGCGGCATTATTACCGCAAGGCTTTGGTTGCCGACGCAAGTCTATTGTTAAATGAGCAAGAGTTTGTTGCGCAGACGATGGATATTTCAAAAGATGGCATGAAGCTAAGTATGACTTCTGCTGCGGAGTTAAAAACTGGGGATGCGATTAAGTTGTTTGTGCCTGATAGGGGGCTTAAAGCTTTGGCTGTTGTGGTTTGGCTTAATCGATCTCCTGATGCTATTGAGCTTGGGGTGCGCTATATTAAACTGCCTGAGTAAAGCGTTATGTTGGCGCCGAGTAAGCGCTAGGCAATAAAAAAGGCTCAATCACCTTGCGGTAATTGAGCCTTATGTAGTGCTAATTAGTTTTTTAGAAAAACTTAATATTTGTCGCCGCCAAAGTTAAAATATAAATCTTTAACGCCTTTAAATTGTGTAACTGCCTCAGTCATTAAAGTTATGGCTTGTTCGTTTTCACCTTTCTTGAAAGCAGAACGTGCTTTGCTTAAAGTGCCTTGTGCTCTAGAGCGAGCAGCAAAAACTGTTGCACTTTCGATTGTTTTAGATGTTTCTTTGGTAGTTTTAAATAGCTCTAAGCCCTTTTCCATATCAACACCGGCTTCAAGAGCGGCCAATGTTTCTTCCGCTGCGGCAACAGTTGCATCAAGTGCTTCTGCCACACCTTCTTGAGATTGGTTTGCTTGTTTGCCTGCTGGCTTAGCCATTACAGAAGGAGTAGTAGCAAGCATTGCAGTGCTAATGAAACCAGCGAAAAGTACTTTTTTTAATAAACTCATATAAAATCTCACCTTATGTCAATAATAATTATATTTGTATGCGTAAGCTAGCACGCATATTTGCCATGATAGCACAGTGATAGAAGAATATTTTAAAAAATAATAACTTACAAATAATGTGGCTATCGCGTTTTTGCTACGCTTTGTCAAAAAGTATCGTTCCACAGTATTTTTAATTAACCTGCTAGCAATGGATCCAGCTCTTTTTTTAAATCTAAGGCGCGTAAATCATCAAAGCCGCCAATATGGCGCTCGCCTATATAAATTTGCGGTACGGTTCTGCGTTTGGTTTTTTGCATCATTTCTTCTCTTAAGCCCGCTGTGGTATCTACATTCAATTCTTTATAGCTTGCGCCTTTTGCGGTTAATAAGCGTTTAGCCATAGTGCAATAAGGGCATAGGCTGCTGGTGTAGATAATGATTTCTGGCATGAGAGTTGTTTCCTAAAGGGAAGCTAAATAAGTGAATCATTATACGCTAAGTGAGGGCATCCCGAAATTTTACCGTAAATGTACGGAGCGAAAATTAGGAAGGTGTTAAAATGCCGCTCTTAAGTCTTTTTAGCCCGAGCGCTACAAATTATGAACTTTTTAAATAAGCCAAATCTATGATGTATTCTCTAAATCGTCTTATTCTTATCGACTCTTATAAAGAAGGTGAATTACAAGAAGTGCGCTTAGATGGGCATACCAATTTAAATGGCGTTAATGGTGCGGGTAAAACCACTTTACTGCGTTTAATTCCTTTGTTTTATGGTGAAAGGCCGGGGCGTTTGGTGCCGAAAAGTCGCGTTACTGATAGCTTTGTTAAACATTATTTACCGCGCGAATCCTCGTATATTATTTTTGAATACCAGCGTCATGAGCAAACTTGCATGGTCGCGATTTATGCTTCAACGAACGATGAAGGTCTGTGTTATCGCTTTATAGACAAGGCTTTTGAGCCGGAAGATTTTATCGAGCAACATGACGATGGCGTAAAATATCCGGTCTCTTGTCGACATTTAAAAGCACATCTTGTTAGCCGTCAGGTGCAGCATAGTAATCAAGTGACTGCTTGCAGCGATTACCGCACGATTATGCAAAACTTACCACATAACAAAGGCCAAGAAATGCGTCAATTGATTGCGCGTTATAGTTTTTGTCAGGGTAGTTCAGGGCAGCGTTTAAAAGATATAGAAAAAATCATTACCGGCATGTTTATGCGTTCTACGGATTTCGCTGATTTACGCGAAATGCTGGTTAATTGTATTGATGAAAACCGCGAATCCATTGCCTTAGAGTTGCAAATGGAGACCCTGGATAATTGGTATAAAGAATATCGTGCTTATCAGCAGGTCGAGCAAGAGCGGCCAAAAATAGAATTATTAAATCAAGTTGAAACAGTACTTTTGCAAACCGAGCAAGGCTTAGGCGAATTGCAAGTGCGTTTACAAAAGTTGCTGGCGCAAAGCGAACAAGCAGAGCAAGAGCAGCGTCAAGCGCTTGCAGTTTGTGATGAACAATTAGAGCAAGTGCAAAAAGCGTGGGAAGAAGAAGAGCTCGCGCTTAAATCTGCGTTAGCAACAACCAAAGCTGAGCTGGCGCAATTGCAGCGTCAAAAAACGCAACTAGAAAAAGAAAAAGCGGTATGGGAAGCGCAAGATATAGCCGGTAAAAAACAGCTGTATTCACGCTTAGAATCGATTAAAAGCGCTTTGGATAGTGGGCGCGATAATCTAAGTCAGCTCATGGCTGATGTCCAAGATATCGAAGCAGAGTTTCGCCGCTTACAGGCAGAAAAAGAACGGTATTTTGCCGCACAAATTCATGGTTTCGAACTGCAAAAACAGCAACAACAGCAGACATTAAGCGAACAAAAAGCGCAAGCGACTGCTGAGATGACTGAACGTAAAGAGGCTTGGCGTGATGCTAGCGAGCAACAGCAAGAGCAAACGCGTCAATCAACACTGAACTTAAGCGAGCAATTGGGCGCGTTAAATAGTCAAATCAGTCAAGTTCAAGCAGATCCAGTCTTGATCGCCGATCGTGAAACAAAGCTAGAGCTGCACGATACTTATCTACTGCAAAAACAAGAAGCTGAGGCGAATGAGCAGGCGGTAGAAGAAGAAATACGCGAGCATAAAGCCGCCGTTGACGTGGTGTTTCAGAAAAAGCGTAAGCACGCAGAAGAAAAACAAACACTGCAAGCGAAAATCGATGTCGTTGAGGCACAAATTAATGCCGATGCCAGTACTTTATTGGGCTTTTTGCGTGACTATAAAGCCGATTGGGGCACGAGTATCGCCAAAGTGATTAAACCGGAGCTGTTACTGCGTGATGATTTAGAGCCCGAACTTTTATCAGAACAGGCCGGTTTGTACGGTATTGCTTTGCAGCTAGGCGGCATAGAGGCTGATCGCACGGTCGATGAACAGAAATTACGTGATGTTTTGCAGGATTTGCGCGAACAAATGCAGTTGCATATTTTTGAGCAAGCTAATGCTGAAGAAGCGCTACAGCAATTAACTAAAGTCGATGCCAGTTTGCAAAAAAAGCAGAAGCAAATGCTGTTGGAAAAAGGTCAGGCGCATAATCATTTGCAAAGGGTCAAAGAAGAATTAGACTCCTTAAAACGACAAATTGTACGTAGTCAAAAAGAACGTGAGCAGCAGTTAAAACAGCAGCGCACAGAAGTAAACGAACAAATTACACAAAATAATCTACAGTTAGCCGCCCTTCAGCAGCAATTAAAAGAAGACGTCCGCTTAGTAACTCAAGCGCTAGCCGAAAAAATAGCCGAATTTACCCAGCAAGCGGAACATGCATGGGCGATCGCCGATCAGGAAATTAATCGCCTAAAAGAGCAAAAAACCAATGAACTCGCGGAATTAAAACAACAGCGTTTGCAAAGTATGCGCGAACGCAAAGTCGATACTGCGACTTTAACGGCCTTAGAGCTTAAAGTAAGTGCGCTCAAGCAGGAATTGATGGCTGCGGAAAATGCCCAGCAATTAGTCAGCCAATATCAGCGCTGGCTAGAGGTGGAGTGGCTGCGTTATGACGCGATACAGACTGAGCTAGTGACTTGTGCCACCACCGAGCAACAACAAAATCAGCAATATGCGGCTTTGCATACGGCTTATCAGCAGCAACGTAAAATGCTGGATGAGCGTTTAGAGCAGATTAAAAATAGTATTAAAAAATACGATAAAGAAGTCGGCACACTGAAAAAAGTTATTGAAGACTTAGCGCCGTATCCGAAAAAAATACCGGAACAAGTGTCCTTCGATAGTGCGCATCATTTAAATTTGCTGCAAGGTCATTTCAAAATTCTCAGCGCCAAGCATAAGACCCAGGGTAAGGAACTAACCGATTTAGTCCGCCATTTAAAACGCGTGCTGGCCGCTATTCCCAATACTCGCCCGTACAGCTATTACTCCGCAGTTAATACTGAATTAGGCATTGATAGTAATGAAATGCAATGGCTGCCGGCTATACAAGAGTGGTTTGGTTCCAGTGCTGATGATACGCGGCGTTGGCTAGTCATGCAGGCGCAGACTTTTGGTAGTGCGATTCGCAATTATCAACAAGCTTTACAGCGTTTTGATCGCGGTATTGACTCTTTATCGCGTCGTTTGGCGGCGAATATTGATAAAAATATCAGCTTTGAGAAAATTGAAAGCATACAAGGACGTTTAACCTCAAAAGTGAAAACCTTGGGCTATTGGGAACAAATTGTTAAATTTACCGACCAATATGATGAATGGAGTCGTCATGCAGATGGGCAGTTGCCCGCCGATGATTTTGCCGAAATTGTGCGCCGTATTGCCGAGCAATTGCAGAGCAAAAACAGGGTGGAAATGAAGCTGGTTAATTTATTGGAGCTGGAAATTATTGTCACCGAAAATGGCCGCCATAAACGTGCCACCCATGCTGAGGAGTTACGTCAGATTTCCAGTCATGGCTTATCGTATCTGATTTTATGCGTGTTCTTTATCGCCTTGGTGAATATGATTCGCAAAGACCAGCGCGTGCGCTTTATCTGGCCGATGGATGAATTAAAAGAGTTGCATCAATTAAATATAGAAATGCTAATTGAGCTGTTAACCAAGAATAATATTACGTTGCTCTCGGCATTCCCTGACCCTGATCCGGAGATTTTAGGCTTCTTTAAAAACCGTTATCAGGTGCATGGCTTTCGTGAACTAATTGAAATGGATATGGATGCCGACTATATGGCGAGCTTAGAGGCTTTAGCGTTTGAGGTCGAATTGCCGGAAACAAAAGCTGAGCTTATCGTGGAGAACGCCGATGTTTGAGTCTTTGGTGAAGCGTTTATTGCAGGGTGAATTTATTTGTGAAATCACCGATGTAGCGGGTTTTCAGTATTTACAAAATCCAGAGAATTTCTTTCAGGTAGAAGATTATTTGCAGCGCTTAAATTTTCGCCTAGCAAGCACGCAAAATAAATTATCTTTTTATACGGCTTATATAGAAATCGATCAGGCGGCACGTCAGGATATTCGTAAAGTCTTTCAACAATTTCGTTTGGAATTGCATCCCGTGGTCGAATGGCTGGATATGATGATGGCCTGTTTAAAGCAGGATGCAGTGCTATCGCCGGGTGATACCTTGGCTTTATCCAGCTTATTGCAAGTAATGGAAAATAATCAGGCGCTGGCGGATCGTTTGCAAGCCTTTGCAAAATTCAAAGATTTCACCAGTAATGAAGATTCAGTTAAAGGACGATTGGAAAAACTATTAAGCACTTTGCAGAAATGGGGTTATTTGCAATTAGCTAATCGCGATACCTTAATTTATCAAGTGACCGGCAAGCTGGATTATTTTTATCAGTCGCTGCAATTTATTCAGGAGCATGAAGAAATCCCAGTCGAGCAAGATGAAGAAAGCGCTCAGGAGGCTTTATTTTGAGTCAGGCGCAAGGTTTAGAGCGTTTATTTAAAGCACTGGCGAATCACAGCGATTTAATTGCGCAGGCGTATTACGATGGGGTTGTTTACAAAGACAGCAAAAACCAGCGCGCGCTCAATCAATTAAAACAGCTCAAAGTGCTGGTCAATCACAGTATTGATGGCTATCGCATTGCCGGACGTTTAGGGCAATTTGTCGATAGTGCTTTAAGCAGTGATCGCCTACGCCGATTAGATACTGATTTAGCCAGTTGGGTGGATACCTTAGAGCAGCAAATTCTTATGTATCAGGATGCCTTTGATGAAAATCGCATTCAAGATGCAGAAAATTACAGCGCTGAAGTTGAGCGAGTGATTTTTGATCTCTCGGATAATTTGGAGGAAAACACCAGCTATTTGTTAATGCTGATTAATAGCCGTTTTGCCAATGTGCGTACCTTAGCCGAGAAGAAAAAACAGAACGTATTTTATATCTCGCGCGTTGAGTTATTAGTGCAAGCGATCAGCTCTTTGCGTCCTGAGTATTTATTGGAAATGGTCGATGAGCATCCTGCGCTGTATGCTTTGCTGGAAGAGCAATTAATGCGCTTATTGCCGATTTATCATCAGCGTTTGCAGGATATTTTAGATAAGCTGAAAACCTTCTTATTTGAACTACGCAAAATCGAAGCGCGGGCGCAATTAGTACAAGGTTTTGCCTTTTTTCTACGTCAAAATCCTGGTTATGAAATGCAAGACTGGTCTGAGCAAGATACCATTCCCGAGCAATGGAATCAGATCAAACCGCTGCAACTCTCTGTTTCAGCCAATACTCAAGATTATGCGGTAGAAGATGAGCTTATTGCCATCGTGCAAAAATTACGTGTTGATAGTGAAGCCTTATTAACTAAAAAACGTAAGCCGAAGATTAATAAAATTGAAAAGGTCGAGCGTGAGATACAAGTGATGGAATTACCGCTGTATCGTAAATGGTTGCGTCGCTATTTTTTATTATTGGAACAACAAGCCGGGCAGGCTATTTCGGCGGTCAGTTTTCAGCAAAAATACGTGCAAGATATAGAGCCGGCTTTATGGCTAGGCTGTGTGTTAAATGAGTGGCTCAGGCAGCAACAACGGCACACGAAAATAAAAATGCAGTTTATCCAGTTTGCCAGTCATGCGGCTTTTACGGGTAATAAAAAAGTAAAAGATATCGTGTTATGTTGGCGGGAAGAAGCCAATAGCGCAACGTAGGCCACTGTAGGGGCGACTTCAGTCCGCTCCTCGTGCTGATAATACATGTAAGGTAAGCTATGCTTACTGTAAATACACACAGCAGAGCTGGTGCTTCATGTGTTCCTAAACAGAGTTTAGGAGCAAGAAAAATGAGGTGAATTCATGGCACTAAATAAAACCCTATTACGCGTAGCCGAAAATGCAATAAAGGCAAAGCATGGCTTAGTCCCTTTAAACAAAAGCTGGCAATTTTTTCATGCAGAATATGCCATCGGCTTAGCTCAAGGCACTAAATTAAAGCTAACAGAGCAAGACCGAGCTAAGTTACAGGAAATGATTCGGCTGGAAGAGGGTATTAATTTACAGCACACCTCTGTGGCTGATTTTGCCAATATGCACCGCGAGCAAGCCTTAGCGCATGGTAGTGATGAAAAACTCGCAGGGAAAAAGGTGAAAGACCAGCGTTTAGCCTTTAAAGTGTTAGCTGGACAGCACTTAAAGATTAATCAACAACACTACTATTTACCCGCAAATGGTCATATGGATATGTGCTTAGATCAGCTAGAAAGTATCGAACATAACTGTATTTTAATGATCGAAAATTACCGCTGTTTTGATCAACTGCAGCAGATTAAGCTGAAATTACCCGCGCAATATAATCAGCCGCTGGTCGTTTATCGCGGTGATAATTATTACAGTGAAAAAACGTTAAGACAGTTGTTGCAACTAACGGCTTTACCTGTGATCGCTCTGCTAGATATTGACTTGACAAGCCTGCTTATCGCTAGTTCGTTGCCGCGTGCTATTGGCTTGATGTGTGCCAGCTTGCCTGAATTTGAAGTATTACTGCAAGAAAAAGGCAATGCCAAACTTTATGCCAAACAATTACCTGCATGTCGGCAGGCCTTAAATGCAAGTGACGAGCCAGTGATTAAAGCACTTTGGGCTTTGTTACGTAAACATCAGAAAGTTTGGGTGCAGGAGCATGATTTAGGTGCGGCGCATGCGTTGGAGTTGATGGGCTTCAATGCAAGGAGACAGCGAGAATGCGAGTGATAAAATAATCGGCATATCTAAATATTGGCAGCAGCCTTTATAACGTTTTGCCGTACGGGACATTGGTGTTGCCTTTCGCGTATGCTGTAAACTAGATACGGGCTACTTACCGGCGTTGGCTTTTTATCAGTAATGGAAAACGCTACGCTATTTCACCCTACAAAATATAAAACTAACTGGTAGTGGGTGAAATCTGTGATTTTCAATATAATTGAAGTTACGACATTTC
>JACUUF010000357.1 GCA_014859465.1 Methyloprofundus sp. | reverse complement strand
CCACCATCAATAATGTTTAAGGCAAATTGGGATGCACCCGCTGAGCTAGCAACATTCGATGTCATAGAACCAGCGACACCGTTTGTAATTGATGAGTAAACCATGTTCCAATTTATGCCATAGTTTTCAGATTCTGAATCATCAACAGACAATACGGTGATATTGAAGGAAACTTGTTTGAGTATTGTTTCATTGATGGTTTTAAAGTACCCCTCAACCTCCTGAAGGATAATAGGCGTATCTGTAACAACAAAATGACTGGTCGCTGGCGACGCAACTACTTGACCATTGTTGCTCAGCATTGCTTCGACGCTTTCTTTAACCGAGTCCCATAAAGACAGGTCGGAAAAACTTACACCAGATTCAAATTGTGATGAATTATTGTCTGAAGCTTCACTGCTTTTCCCAATTGTTGAACGATAAGTTTTAGCTCCAGCCATGGCATTTAAGCGAAAGGCCTGAGTTTTGGTTTTGAAAAATCGGATTTTTTCACCGTTATCAACCCATTCCCAGTAAACATTGAATCGTGATGCCGCGAGGTTAAGTAATCCTTTCAAATCACCACTGTATGAAAATTCCATTTTAGGCTGATTTTGATTTGATACCGATCCAACCACGCCCGTTGTTTCAGCTGTAGTAACGGCTGAACCAGCTAACTCTGATTGATTAGTAATCCCTTGTTCGACAACAATAGGAATATTTGTAATTTCAGCCAACTTTGATGATAGATTGTTAATCTCGTCATAAAACCCGCGCAAAGTGTAATTTTCAGCTTCAAGCGCAAGTTCTTTCTCAGTTTTTGTTTGTGTGACCGGTTCGACGATTTTGTGCGGGATCCAGATACTTGGATATTTTGAATCTGGTTTCATTTTTTGGAGTTGCGACATTTTCTGCTCAGAATCGTCAAGCTTACTATTTACGCGCTCCTCTAAACCACTACACCCACTAATGAATGACAGTGTGATTAGAGAGATAAGTAATACGTTCAATTTATTCATTAGACACCACCTTTGGAGAAGATTCTGACCGTGCGAGAATCCTCATACACGGCATAACGAATACCTTTTGATGGCAAGCTAATTGAGCGGAAGAGCAAGTCGAGAGCATCAATAAAACTATCAGCTGGTATAGAAATGTCTTGAATGTTTTGGAAAACAACTTGGCGGTCGGTTTCAAAATAAACGACATATCCCGCTTTTGTAGCCCAGTCATCCACTGTTAGGCGTAAATTACTTTGTGCTAGAACTGACCAATGCCGTTTACGTGATGAAATAGGGTCTTTTGATTCACCATTATCAACCGTAAAAGTTGGCTTAAGGTATACCTTGTCAGTGACAACAATTTCACTAGATTGGGTACTTTCGTCTTCGATAGTCTTTTCTGGATTTTGGCTGCACCCTGAAAGAAGGGTGAGGACGACCAAAAACCATAGCGATGCAAACCTCATTTTTTATCTCCTAATTCTGTATTAACCACACCTTCAAGCAGGATGGTCTTATCACCTTGATAAAAGGTAGCCTTCATTGATGCAATCTCCGGACGTGATCTAAGATTACGAATTAGGTCACGCATGGCATCCTGAATGGAGCCTTCAAATACCAGTTCTGAATTCAAAATAACATTGACCTTGAAACCGGCCTGATTTCGTACCTCATAAACCAGGTTTTTATAGGTCTCACTTTGACTGACCCATTTAAATACGGCTTCCTCTAATGTTGAATTGGCTTCAACAGCCCATAGCGGTACATGAACAGTGCATTCATTTGACACAAGTGAAATTTCGCTCACGCGCTGGAGAGAGTAAGGTTGATCTAAATCCGGATGTGTGGCCCCCAATGCTTCATTCGCAACAACTTTAGGACCAACGCCCTGATCTTTTAAATAGCTGACAATGGCATCACCGCGCGCTTTAGACATGGTGACGTGCATTTCAGTGGGGCCGGATGGATCGGTATAGCTTTTGATTACGATTCCCAAGTCTTCGGCTTTGGCTTTTTTAATCAACAGATCAATTTTTTGATGGTCGCGGTAGTCCAACCGGAAACTATTTGGTGCAAAATAAATAGGTAGTTTGTGGTGAATAGGGTGGGGTTTATCACAACCCCAAGAGGCGTTATTAGCTTCGAAAAACAATACTGGTTTATTCTTAACGCCGCCGTGAGCTAGTTTCCGAAATTGCTCATCACTTAAATGAAAGCTAACGGTTCTGGCCAAAGGGTTGATATCTAAAACCCATACTTGACCAGCCAAAGTCTGTAAAGCTTCACGCAAAGTCATTGGCCCGACGTGTCGGTGAACGTCAGGTAAAGGCTGGTCAAACAAATAATTAATATGTGGATCCAGATCAATTTCTGATAGACGATATCCGCTACGTGCCAGCAAAAGATCCATCGCCTGTTTAATTGTTTCAACCTGTGATGGAAAGTCGATTTTGACCTCAGTGGCCAAAAGGTTTTGTTGTACAAACGTCGCGCCTGAATCCGAAGTGGTATAACGACCAATTTTCGAATCAGATATCGCGGTACCGGAATAAAGCAATGCTAAACATGCTGTTGTAATAATCGTGTTGCGCATAAAAAAGGCCTGTTCTTTTCTTTATACCCAGTATCCCAAAAGGCAAGCAAGCAGACCCTAATTAGAAAAATCAAAAACTGTTTTTTGTAATTTAGGCAATAAAAAACCCGCCGAAGCGGGTT
>JACUUF010000356.1 GCA_014859465.1 Methyloprofundus sp. | reverse complement strand
CCATATGCGCTAAAAGCACAAGGTCTGCAAGCAAACTATAAGCGCGGTGGTCAAACATTCCCGAACCCCTGTATATTTGAATAAGAACGACTTAAGGAATCCTTAAAACTACCATTCCTGGTGGTATAAAATCTCTAAAAAATAGGGTTAAACGGTTTCGATTCAGAATATTACATAAAATATGTATCTTTGCATCTTTGTGTAATCGTGCTTTTCATATGATTGTCTCTCTCATCCCTTTCCTTAACAATCAGCCCCATATCTTGAAGTTTGCTTGTACGTCGCCCCACTAGTTGGTGAGTAGTATCAATTAAAGCTGAAATTTCTCCAGCTCTCATTCTTCTATTTTCATCGTTAATCACACTGACAATTTCAAGCTCAACAGGCTCAAGCATGATACCTTGATCTAACTTTCCAACTTCATCTTTAAAATCATCTGAAAGGTTGGTAATTGTGCATATCCCCTCGGAACAATCTGGGCAACGCCACTTATAAAGCTCAAGGCTTGCTTTTAAATCCATAGAATGACATGCAGAACAATAATTACACTTTATTGTTTTATTCCTAGAAAGAAACTGATGAACGACCCTCGTATAATCAAAACATCTCTGTCGAAAATACTGCCTGTAATGCCTACCCTCTGGATAACCCCAAGCCATCCTTTCACTTTCACATAAACCTAAAAAAAGTGCATAAACAATAACATCAGCACCATCTTTATCGCTCACTTTTTTATAACGCGATACAAAAAAATTCTGTTCCAATGAAGCAAGCACTACTTCAAGTTCAGGATTGACTATAAAGTGGCTTGTTGGTGGCGTACCAGGAATATCTGCAAAGTAACTACCACCAACTTTTCCGTTTAGTATCCTTTTTTTAACATCTTTTGCTTCTTTTATTAATAACTTTAAAAGCTCATTTTGATTATGTCTATCTAACTTATTTTCAAATGGCTCTAGAGCGTACCTATTCATGCGATCAAAGTATTTTTCAATTGTACCTTCATAATATTTTTTTGAAGCCAACCTGATCGAAGCATTTGTAATCTTCTGATTTTTTGATATTCGATCAAGATATAGTGTATGCAGCAAGTGTCCTATAATTCTTGGTACATTAAATGAAGCCTGAAATAACAACTTCATCATTTCACTCCGTTCTAAATCAGAACTAAAATCAAAATAGTCACTTAACTCAACATCAAAAGCTTTAAAACGCGTCATGATAAGTCTTTCAGCATAGTCAGCCGCTGATCGTTCCATCTCCTGAACTTCATTTGACTCATATAAATCTGAAAAGTCCAAACTAATTGTGTCAGCTTTCCCTGGATCAATTTTTCCGTAATATACTCTGCCGGGATAAGCTGATACTTTTAATTTCACTGCTTCATTACTTGAATTGTTTAGCGGAGAAAGTACTACATCAACGAATAACCGTTGATCGACAAAGTTAAGTTCCGAAAAATCATCAAAAAAAACTACAAGCCTTAATAACCCGGCTTCAGATATAAGAGATTGAATCTGTTCAATAATTTCTCCAAAAGGAAAGGACTTTAAAACAACATCTGAATATTCATTGTATGTTTCTGCATCATCAAGTGTTTTATCAAAATCCTTGGATGATTCACTAAGCTCTGCATTCATTGATACGTTAATTAAAGACGCTTTGCTTTTAACAGCTGCTGTGTTAGTTGCTTGAGAGGATTTTTCTTTTTGTTTTTGTTGTCTAATTTGAGAACTAATTTTTTGCAGAATGGGTATTTCGTGCTCTTCCAACTTCGCAGATTTTACTTTTAACGCAATATCGCTCAAATTCTGCATCAAATCATCATATTGCTTCTTTACACCCCTCCATCTATCCAGTAATGTTAGTTTGCTTGAGTTAACTGTCACTTCTTTCAAAAGTTCAGCTATCACCCTTCCCAACATAGCTTTTCGTAAAAGATGCGACCTATATGCAACCATTGAAATACCATATGTTTTCAATTCTTTATCTGGTACCTCGCTATTGTCGAGAACCTCAATTAATGACTTAACGTCCACATAGACAGAAATAATTTCCTTTTCTTCTCGTAAAGTAGATTGCGCCTTGGCAAATACAGTACTTTTCCCAGTCCCTTTTCTACCCAGCAGAAATGTCGTATTGCTGGAGAGAACAGAGTTTAGGACCGCATTACCAGGCAATGCATCAACATATAGCTGGTCAATCGGCTTAGCGCCAATTTCTCTCTCGAAATCTCTCAATTCTGCCCTTCTATACTGACGTAGTGACTCCGAAATTTTAGAAAACTTATCTATATTCACTTGATCCCCCGTATTCTTAACTAATTAAATCTTCAAATAATCATCCCACTGGACAATCCACCAGCTCTTTACTCCCGTCATGCATCATTGCAATCTAATAGGCACGCAACACCTTCAATCCTGTGATAAAAATTAGTCCCTCATTACCTTGTACGTTAGTTAGGTTTGTATAGACTACCGTGCTACCAAACAGGTTGGCTAATTTATCAAGCTATTCCAGCTCTCAGGTACAGAAATCAATATTAAAAATATTTTATTTTGGCATAGTACGCTACCTATTTACTAAACCCCAAAAATCTGACCATTTTCACCCGTGTCATGCTCTTGATAGCTCATAACTTTCTACTCTATGGCAAAAACCTACTCTCCCATCGAGGGAGAGGGAGTTAAAAAAACTTCGTGCCTTCGTGTTCTTCG
>JACUUF010000077.1 GCA_014859465.1 Methyloprofundus sp. | reverse complement strand
GCTGAAATACTCGGAGTCAGCCCGCGGCAGATGCGGTACTACCTAACCCCGCCGGACAGCGGGAAAAAATGGTATGCTGCACCCTATCCGGTACAATTTGCGCTTGAGACGCTGGCAGGAGATTAAAAACATGGCAGACTTAACACCCAAACAGGAGAAGTTTGCCCAGCTTTATGTCGAGATGGGTAATGCTACCCAGGCTTATCGTGAAGCGTACGACACCGAATCACCTGACACTGTGGTCAATGTGGACGCATCTAGGGCGCTGAAGCATCCTAAGATTTCCCTTAGAATCGCAGAACTACAGGAAGCTATCGAAGAAAAGGCACTGTGGAGGCGCATAAACAGCGTCAGGGTGCTTTCAGACATTGCCCTTGGTGGCGAGAAGGATAGCGACCGAGTAAGCGCAGTGAAGGCGCTTAACGCTATGCACGGATGGGACAAGCAAGTCATTGACCACACTAGCTCCGATGGCTCCCTAGCACCAACCAGGATTGAGCTGGTGGCACCTGGACAGAAGGAGTGATATAATACGGGTTCGGATTCGCACCCGGTTTTATCAACAGTTTAAAATAGGCTTTACATTCTTACCTTGGGCTACTGTTGGCCGTGCGAACAAGGTTTTGAGTGTAAAGCCTTTTTTATGAGGTTTTACCCATGAAGGAATTGATTAGCAGTAAGCAGCAAGAAACAATGACCAGCCTAGATCTGCGAGACCTTATCAACGCTGCGCGTGTAGAGCATGGTGAAAGCAAGGTGGAGAACGGCCACCTCTTGAAGCGCATTGAAGACGAGCTTGAGGGTGAGTTAGGGGTGTCGAAAATTTTTCGACACCCCCAAAGCGGTGCAGAAATGCGCTATTACGACCTGACCCGCGATCAATGCACCCTGGTTGGTATGCGCGAGTCAAAAGGCGTGCGCCGTAGCGTACTGGAAAAACTAAAGGCTGTTGAGTCGGTAGTGGTCGCCGCACCTATCGAGCGCAGCAAGGCGCGTGAAGTAATCGAGGACGGCATGGCGATTGCCGCACTTTTTGAAGTGCCTACCCATTATGCGCAGATCGAAACAGTTAAAGAGGCGCGCCGCTTAACAGGCGTGGATTATTCACCGCTTTTGCTGCAATCGCCTGCACAGGACGATGTAAGTGATGATGATGTTATGCTTGAGCCTAGTAAGCTTGCACCAATGCTAGGGCTTGCCAGTGGGACTGAGGCTAATAGACTCCTGTCTGCTATTGGATTGCAGAAGCGAGTTAAAGGACAATGGGAGCCAACATCTAAAGGCAAATCACTTTGCCAGCGGCACTCTTGGGTCAAAGGCGACAAGAGCGGCTATAATTTCAAGTGGAACCTGAAAACGGTTAAGGAATTGATTAGCTAACAACCAGCGCCAAGGACGGCGTACAAAGGATCAACCATGAAAGCGGTACAAATCGAGATGCCCCCAAAACTCCTTCCTGTATTCGCCCCGCCTAGGGGCGCTTTGCGTTACAGGTGTGTATATGGTGGGAGGGGCTCAGGCAAATCATTTACTTTCGCAAAAATGGCCGCCGTCTGGGGGTACGCTGAAAAACTGCGAATCCTATGCACCCGTGAAATGCAAAACAGCATCAAAGAATCTTTTCATGCCGAGATTAAAAACGCTATAGCATCCGAGCCATGGCTAGAGGCCGCCTATGATGTAGGTGTGGATTATATACGCGGCAAAAACGGGACTGAATTTATTTTTCGAGGCCTGCGTCACAACCAGGGCAGCATCAAGTCGCTTGCTAGAATCGACCTTTGTGTGGTCGAGGAGGCTGAAGACGTGCCAGAATCAAGCTGGCAGGTGTTAGAGCCGACTATCCGCGCGCCAAAATCCGAGATCTGGGTAATCTGGAACCCGAGGCAAAAAAACAGCCCAACTGACCAGCGATTTATTCAGTCAACCCCGCCGCGAGCGGCAATAGTAAGACTAAACCATGACGACAACCCCTGGTTCCCGCCAGAGCTGGAAGAGCAGCGCCAGCACGCGCAACGGATAATGGATGATGGACTTTATCGCCATGTATGGGAGGGCGCATACTATGAGCAGTCTGATGCTCAGGTATTTAGGGGTAAATACACGATCGAGGAGTTTGAGCCTGGGTCATTTTGGGATGGACCCTATTACGGACTAGACCACGGTTTTGCCCAAGACCCCGCTGCAGCTATCCGCGCATGGGTGTACGACAAACGGCTCTATATCGACCAGGAGGTAGGCGGTACGGGGATAGAGTTGGATGCCCTAGCTCAGGTCGTTCTGCAATCAATGCCAGAGGCGGCCTCACATGTAATCCGTGGGGATAGCGCTAGACCTGATGCTAACAGCTACCTCAAACGCCACGGCCTACCCAGGATAACCGGATGTGCTAAAGGAAAAGGCAGCGTGGAGGATGGGATTCAGTTTATCCGCAGCTTTGAGCAGGTTGTTATTCACCCTCGCTGCAAAAACACAATCAATGAGTTTAGGCTGTATAGCTACAAGGTGGACAGGCTGAGCGGGGATATATTGCCGGTGCCGGTTGATGCCAACAATAACTGGATTGACTCGCTGCGTTACGCCCTGGAACCGATTATGAAAAAATCCGGACTCGATTACTCAAAACTAACCCAGATGTAAGGCGCCATAATGACCGACAAATTCACAACCGACCATGTTCAAGGTACCCTGGTCTACTGCGCACAGCACGGCAAAGGCCGCATTGTTGCTATCGCCGATGGTGTTGTACACGTCCAGTTTGCCAAAACCAGGGGACGCTTTAGTGCTGTTGACGGTGCAAGCGGTACGGGGCAGACGCTGCATTTCTTTGGCAAACAGTAACCATCAGTTTTTATGCTATTATCCGGCCATTAAAATCAATCTGAGGGTTATTTAATGGCTAATAAAGGCGCAGCAAAGCCCGGTGAAATCCGCAACCCCTACGGGCGAGCAGGCAAACCGAAAAACCAGCGCGGCGACGGCTGGAACAACGTGTTTACCTTGGCGGGCAGTAACCGCGACCGCACTACCCGTGGCAACTACCGGCATCAAGGACAGATACCTCAGGCTGAGCTAGACGACCTGTATTCTGCAGGCGGGATTGCACGGCGTATCGTTGATGTCCCTGCGCTTGATATGTGCAGGGAGTGGATCGAGGTGCAGACCGATAATGCCGAGGCAGTAAAACAGCGCATGGATGAGTTGCACCTGCAAAAGCATGTTACCAATGCAATCGGCCAAGGCAGGTTGTTTGGCGGCGCTCTACTAGTAATGCTGCTGGATGATGGTAGGGAGCTATCCGAGCCCCTGAATGAGCGCGGCATTAACAGTATTGACGGGTTCAGGCTTTACGACCGCTGGCAAGTCAGCTGGACGCAAACCAGCGTTTACCATGATCCCCGCCTGCCAAAATATGGCGAGCCTGAGACCTACCAGATCACCCCCTATTCAGGCGGCAGCTTTACCGTGCATGATAGTCGGGTTATCCGCATCCCAGGCCTAACCGTATCCGAGCGCAAGCGAGTCGCTAACAACGGTTGGGACTATTCGGTGTTAGAGGTCGGCTATCAAGCGATACAAGATCTGGACAGTTCACTCCGGGCAAGCGCATCCATTGTGTCGGACTTTGTACAAACAGTTATGAGCATCAAAGGGCTTACGGATATGATCGGCGCGGGGCAGGAGGGAGACGTAATAACCCGCCTGAATATACTTGATATGAGTCGATCAGTGCTAAACACGCTGTTAATGGATGCAGACGGCGAGCAATTTAGCAAGCAAGCCTCAAGCGTCGCGGGGTTATCTGATTTGCTGATGCAGTTCCGCGTACAGCTTTCCGGCATTTACGGGATCCCAATGGTCAAGCTGTTTGGCATTAGCCCGGGCGGACTAAACGCAACTGGCGAGGGGGATATTCGCAACTACTACGATGAGATTAGCGCGGAACAGGAATTTAAACTAAGACCCATACTAGAGCGTCTAATCAAAATCATAATGCTGGAAAAAGGCGGTGCCACTGGTGGCAAAGAGCCCGCAAGCTGGCGTTTGATTTTTAATCCGCTCTGGCAGATGAGTGACAAAGAGGTCTCTGAGGTGCGCAAAATAACAGCTGAGGCTGATGCGCTATATATCGACCATGGCGTTTACACCGAGGCAGAGGTGGCAGCCTCTCGCAGTCAACCAGAGGGGTGGAAACTGGATATAGCGCTAGACGGTGCTCAGAATGACTGACACGACACAAGGCATTAAAATCCAGCTTGAAACGCAAAATAGGCGCGGCAAAAACCGTCTACCCAGACGCATGCCCGACCCGACAGGTATTGCCCGAGAATATCGGGCGTTTATCAGGGCTGTTGCTGATGACTACGGTAACGCACTAAAAGAAATCCTGTACCCAGCGCTTGAGGTGGCAACTAATCAGCAAAAAGGGCAGCGGATGGACGGCTGGGTCGACACACTGGCAAACGCTCTGGACGCTCTGGACGCACGCGCAGCAGCGGTTGTCGGTGGATTGCGGCCGAAAATTATTGAGTTTGCTGACAAACTCGGCAGGTTTAACCAAACCCAATTCCAGCGCGCAATTAACTCAACATGGGGCGTTAACGTAACGCTTAACGAACCATGGCTCGTGGATGAGCTAAAAAGCTGGGCAGAGGTAAACAGTAAACTTGTGTCTAGCGTGCCCGTCAATGCACAGACTGACGTAGCCCGGATCGCACAAGAGGGAGTTAGATCAGGGCGCAACGTACGGGATATTCAGCGCGAGATTCAGAGCCGCTTTAATGTCCAGCGTAACCGGGCACAGACTATCGCGAGGACGGAAACGGCCAAGCTCAACAGTGAGCTATCAGAGCGCAGGCAAACAGCGCTGGGCATTGATACTTATTACTGGGCTACTAGCCGTGACGAGCGTGTCCGCCCTGACCACGATGTACTAGATGGGATGTTATGCCGCTGGGATGATCCGACCGTTTACTCTGATGATGATGGCGAGACATGGGGGAAACGCTCTAGCATTGGCGGGTATGAAGGCAATCCGGGGACGGACTATAATTGCCGGTGTGGATCCGTGGCTAATACAACGGCATTGCTAAAATCGCTCGGGGTTTGATGACGTGCGGGACAGCACCCCACCCTAAGCGCTAAAGCAGCCGCCAGATAGCGTGACTGCTCCACACCTGTTTGACATCCATTTTTTTGTGTTATACTGGTCGAAAATTAACCAGCAGGCTCCCTATGGCCAGCATCCGAGCAGATCGCTCAAAAATAAAAGGCAGGATGACGCGCACCCCTGAAGGATACCTTCGTGGGTCGGCTGTTGTTACGCGCACGGGCGTGTTTGACTACCTCACCCCCGACGGTAGCATCCGCAAAGAGCTGCGCCACCCGGATGATGTTTTTGATTCTGAGTCACTTGCCAGTCTGTCAATGATCCCTGTCACTGTTGACCACCCTGCTGAGCTGCTAACCGCTGAAACCGCGTCAGAGCACAGCGTGGGGCAGACGGGCGAAAATCACACAGTTGACGGTAAGCTGATCCTGACTCCGTTTACGATTACCCACCAACGCGGAATTGATACAGTAAACAGTGGCAAACAGGAGCTTAGCCTAGGCTACTCATGTGACCTGATCCCAGAGACGGGTGTTTACAACGGGCAGGAATACACCCACCGCCAAACTAACATCCGCTATAACCACCTTGCGATTGTTGAGCGTGCTAGAGCAGGCACGGTCGCGCGTATTAACCTGGATGGCGCTGCCGTCCAATCCGATGCAACCCAACCTGAGGTCTTACTTATGACTGACAAGACTATGGCTGCGGTAAATCTGGACGGACTCACTTATGATGCCGCTCCAGAAGTTGCCAAGGCTTTTGAAAAGGTATCAGCCGAACTTGAAACTGCACGCACTGACGCAGCCAAGAGCAAAGCTGATATGCAAAAAGAATACGACGAGCTGAAAGCTAAGGCCGATGCGCTGAAAGAAGAAATGGACAAGCTGAAAGAAGACCGATCAGACGCCGTCATTACCGCCAAAGTGCAAGAGCGCCTGAGCCTTGAGCGCGAAGCGGGCAAGCTGGTTAAAGGTGCAAAGTTTGACGGGCTGAGCGACCGAGAGGTGATGGTCACAGCGATCAAACAGCACCGTGAAAATTTTGATGCTGAAGGCAAGTCGGACGATTATATCAAGGCCAGCTTTGATATGGCTATTGAGTCTGCCGGCGATCCTGATGCTATCGCTAAACAGCGTGCAGCTACGGCCGAGAAAATGGACGGCGTATCTACTCCAAAAGAAACCGAGCGCGGCAATCAGTCTCGTCTGGATTCACTCATTGCTAAATCCCGTGGAGGTGCCAAATAATGGCCTACTCGTTCGATATGGCACGCGGCCAAGCCGGGCAACTGGCTGACACGCGTGGTAACACTGTAATCACACTCGCTGCCGAAGACGCAATCGCTTTTGGCGCTCCGCTCATGCGTGGCACGGGTTCCAACCAGGCAGTTACCTCAGACGCGACAGCTTTTGTTGGTGTCGCTTTGTTTGAGCACAATCACGAAAACTCACTGGGAGGCACTGGTGCGGGCTATGTTGCCACTGATGCGGTTAGCGTGCTGACTCAAGGCGCCGTGCTGGTAACGGCGGCTGTAGCCGTTGAAGCTGGCGATACCGCTTATGTAACGTCCGCCGGGGCTTATACCAATGTCGCGACCGGCAACCTGGCGGCCGGTCAGTTTGAGTCTGATGCGGGTGCCGGTGAGCTTGCTGTACTGACTATTAACCTGCCCTGACCTGACCTGACCTGGAGAATATAGATGGCTGAATTTACCGCATTTTTACAGCGCCAGCTTGAGCAGATAAAAGCTCAAAACTATGACGTAAAACGAGCGGCTCTGAAAGGTTTTGAGCTGATGCCAATTAGCTCCGAAATCAACCCGGGCGCGGAAACTATCACTTACCGCTCTTTTGACAAGACCGGCATCGCTAAGGTTATCGCTGGCTATGCTGACGATCTGCCCCGCGCCGATGTGCTTGCCAAAGAGTTCACCAGTCGCGTTCGCTCGGTCGGTGCAGCTTACGGTTACAGCGTACAGGAGCTGCGTGCTGCCCAGTTTGCCAACCAGAATCTGGCGGGCATGAAACGTAGTGCTGCCGAGCGGGCAAACGACGAAAAACTAAACCGAGTTGCATGGTATGGCGATACTGAGTTTGGTTTGCAGGGGTTGTTGTCTGCCGGTACTGGCATTCCAACGGGCACTGCTGCCGCTAACGCTGGTGGCACCTCAACAAAATGGGTCGATAAAACTGCCGACGAGATTGCTAAAGACATCTCCGATGCAGTTACCAGCGTTATCAGCACTACCAACGGTGTGGAGCAGCCTGACTCTATCGTCCTGTCGATTGATTTGTACCGCGAAATCAGCACCCGCAGGCTAGGTGATTCTGGCGATCTGACGGTTTTGGAGTTTGTCCAAAAAGCCAACCCGATGATTACCCGCTGGGAGTGGGCAAACGAGCTGACTGCTTCACAACGCGCAGCCAACGGCATTGCCAGTTTCGCCGACGGCGTGATGTGGGTATACCGCTATGACCCTACGGCGTTCACCTGGGAAATCCCCATGATGTTTATGGAGCATCCGTTTGAAAAGCGTAACCTGGAGTATGTGATTGACTGCGAATCACGCACCGGCGGCCTGATCATCTATTACCCGCTATCCATGCGGATCGTAGACGGCCTGTAATAACAATCAAAGCCGTCCTACGGGACGGCTTTTTTTTGATTGGAAGCATAACCAAATGAAAATCAAATTAGACGGAAATTCGATCTACGACTGCGCAGGCGTGCGCCTCTTTCCAGGGGTAAACGTGGTATCTGATGCGGATGTTAAAAAAATGCAAAAGGTCAAGGCGTTTAACATCCGCGTGGAATCCGGGCTGATTGAACTGGAAGAAGTCAAGAAGCTGACTGTTAAAGATGTCAAAGACATGGGCAATCGCGACACCCTGCAAGCCGTTGCTGATGATGAGAGCAACACTAAGCAGGTGCGAGATGCAGCTATCAAGCGTATTGATGAGCTAACCCCAAAGCCTGCGCCTGAGCAAGAGTAAGCCAGGTTGCAAGATCAAGCCCCGCCCTATCCGGCGGGTTTTTTGTGGTATACTAACCGAGCGGCGTGATACCCGTTAAAGCAGAGTTTTAAATAGTGAGCATTTTGAGGGAGGCCAACTTTGCGCCTGTATCACCCCTTAGAGTGCTCACTTTTTTTGTGAGGCTGAAAATGGTTAAGATTATCAAAACAGAGTTTAACGGCGAGTTGATGCAGTTCAATGATGCCGGATGGTTTAACGCCACGGCAGCAGCAGATCGTTTTGGTAAGCGTATCGACCACTGGCTGGCAAACGCAGAAACCAAAGAATACATAGAAAAGTTAAATACCCGTAATGTCGGGGATTTAATTAAAACCAAGCGAGGTAAGACCGGGGGTACCTGGCTGCACCCTAAACTTGCTATTGTCTTTGCCAGATGGCTGTCAGTTGATTTTGCTATCTGGTGTGATGAGCAGATAGACGAAATTATTCACGGCACTCCTGAGCGGACAGACTGGAAGCGTGTGCGGCATGCAGCGGCATCTAGCTATAAAGTTATGAGCGCAATGCTGGATATGAAACGCCAGCTAGACGGCAAGGAAACAAAGCCGTTCCACTATGCCAACGAAGCCAAACTGGTTAATTGGGTGCTAACAGGTGAGTTTAAGCCTGTGGATCGTGACAGCCTAACAGACCACGACTTGGATCTTCTGGCAAAGCTGGAAGAATTAAACAGCTTATTAATTGGGCAAGGGGTTGACCGAGATACGCGCAAAGACAAGCCGCTAACTGCCGTTGCTGGAAAGCGCAAACAAATAGCCTAGCAGTAGGTTGCCCCACACCCGCCCTATCCGGCGGGTTTTTTGTGCTATAATACTCCAAGGTGCAATGCCTAACTCTGCCGATTGCGGCATAAACTGTTTTGAGGTGAAAATATGCAAGACATTATCCTGCTAGACCAGAAGCAAATCCCCTTAGTTGATTCCCGCCTGATGGCTTCCCGCCTTGATGTTCGACACCGCGATATGATGCGCGATGTTATGGACAAATATGCAGCAGACTTTGAGGAGTTTGGTAGTTTCGCGAGAAATCTCGCTAAACCTGAAGGCGGCGGTAGGCCACAGCCTTACTACCTGCTTAATGAAAATCAGTGTTATTTGCTGCTGACCTATATCAAGAACACACCAAGGGCTAGAAAGCTAAAGCAGAGTCTTGTTCAGGCTTTCAGTGATGTGCGGCAACAACTGGCTGCACTTAAATCTGAGAGACTGGATGGGAAAGAGGTTCGCAAGCTGGAAACTCAAGCCATTGCTGAAATGGTTGAATATGCTAAAGCGCAAGGCAGCAAAAGCGCTGAATTGTATTATGCCAATATAACCAAAATGACAAACAGTGCGCTAGGCATTGCGCCTGGTACTCGTGACCAGCTGGCCTCTACCACCCTGCGTAAAATCAAACTGGCTGAAACAATGGTCGACATTGCGATACGGGACGGGCTGAAAAATAAGCTGCACTACAAAGACATTTATAAAGACGTCAAGGCGCGCGTTTTAGCTGTTGTTCCGATGCTGGAGGGAGCTAAATAACCATGCCAACTAGCAGAAAAGAAGCGCTAATGATCGGCGCTTCACACTATTTCACTGGCAAGCCTTGCAAAAATGGTCATCTAGTGCCGCGCCATGTTAGCGGCAACTGCCCTGAATGCCTGAAGCAAGCGCACAGGCGAAGGACTGAGGATTACGCGGCATGGATACTGAAAGCTAAGCAGGCAAACGCCAAGGCAAGAGGCATAGAGTTTTCTTTACAGCAGAAGGATATTGTTATCCCTGACAAGTGCCCTGTCCTTGGTATACCGTTGAAAAAAAGTATATCTAAGGGTGATGCTGGCAATTCACCAAGCATTGACAGGGTAGACCCATCCAAAGGTTACACGCCGGACAATATACGCATAATCTCTCACAGGGCTAACCGAAAAAAACAGGATTGCACTGTTGAGGAATTGCGCTTGCTACTGGCTTACATGGAGTCTTGATGTTTTTAACCACACCCCCACACCCGCCCTATCCGGCGGGTTTTTTGTGCTATACTGGTCAAAATATGAACAGGATCCCACCATGAGCGCAGCTGCCAAACTCGCACTAATTGCCCCAGATTACGCAGCCCTACCCAATCTCGCGGACTACATCGAGCTGGCAGAGGATGCCGTATCGCCCAAAATGTGCCAGCGCGATCTAGCCGTCGCCTACATGGCGGCGCATATTATCGCAATGGCTGAGCGTGGTGGCGCTGGTTCAGGAGCAGTCACTAGCAAGTCAGAAGGGGGCTTGTCGATTGCATACAGTGGCAGTCAGTCACAAAGCCTGCTGAGTAGCACCAGCTACGGACAAGAGTTTGAGCGCATACAGCGCAGTTGCGGGCGCATCGGCGGTTTTACTATGCGGACATTTCCGGCATGAGTACCACCGACACTGACCGTGGACTGAAAAAAATCCTCGCAGAGATGCAGGCGCTAGGCTCAAAATCGGTTAAGGTTGGCATCCAAGACGATGCTGGCAGCCACTCAGGTGGCGACATGTCAGTCGCTGCGATTGCGTATATCAACGAATATGGAACCCGTGACGGCCGAATACCTCCCCGCCCCGCACACACCAACGCTTTTGATGATAACCGGCGCAAGCTGGATGCTTTGGTATTGCGCCTGAACCGTGCTGTTGCTGATGGCAAAATGAGTGCAGACCAGGCGGCAAAACTGTTAGGGCAGACGCATGAGGATAACGTCAAACAATCTATACGCAGTCTGTCCAGCCCCGCCAATGCGACCTCAACTGTGACACGCAAAGGCAGCTCAAATCCATTGATAGATACCGGCCAAACAGTTAATTCAGTACGCTACGTGGTGGAGGGGTAATGGCATTCGGAGAATTTAACCAGACGCTGGTCGGGGAGATCCCAGGTACACCAACCAATATCGGTGGCGTTATGCATCCGGGCTCCCCTGAGCCACTGGTGATAACCGCAAGCGTCCAGCCTAGTAGCTCCAATGATTTAAAGATGTTGCCAGAAGGCAGACGGGTTTATAAATCCTACACGCTCTACAGCAGGCAAGAGATTAAAGAGCAGTATCGCCTGACCATCTACGGTGATGCTTACGAATGCGTCCATGCTGAGCCGTGGGGTAATGGGATATTGCCGCATTACAAAGCGGTCATGCAGAGGGTGCAGTCATGAGAACGGCGCTATGGAATTACGCAAGCCGCATAACAGGTATCCCCGCCGAGCGCGTCCTCTGGTTAAATTTTAACCAGCCAGCGCCACCTCGTCCGTATGCCACCATCCAGATTATCAACAGCACGACCAATAACGCAGCGCATACCCCGCCGGACAGAGAGGGCATGGCACTCATGCACGCGGACACACTGATAACCCTGCGAATCCAGGTGTATGACGATAGCACGCCTTTTGCTGCTTTTGACGCGGTAAACCTTGCAGGGCAGCGAGCCAAACTGATAACCGAGCAACAACTACTCAGGGCAGACGGGCTAGCGCTGGTTGACGTGCTGGCAGTCAATGACGCGCCAGCGCTCGTAGGCACGGAATGGGAGAGCCGTGGTATCATAGATCTGCAACTGCGCACCCTGACTACTCTGGTTGATGAGGCCGGACTCATTGAGCGGGTGGAAATTGAGGGCGATGTGCAGGGCATTAACGTTAATGTTCAAACTGAGGTGTAAATTATGGCTCTAACTGATTTTGTGCGCACACAAATCAGCGTCCAGATTAGCGCGATCACCCGCGCTGGTTTCGGTACGCTGCTTTTTGTGTATGAGGCAACAACCGCACCGGCCAACCGAGTGCAGCAATACGGAGGCATTCGGGAGATTGCCGATGATTTTGCCGAAACAGATCCAGCGTACAAAGCTGGTGCGGCGTTTTTCGGTGGTGACTTGGTCGCCCCGTTCATCAAAATCGGCTATAAGCTGAATACAGAAACCTGGACAGAGGCGCTTGATGCCTGTCTTTCAGCCGACCCTGATTTTTATGCGGTTGCTATTGATTCGGCTGCCGAGGCTGATGTGTTGGCCGTTGCAGGATGGGTACAGCCCCGCACACGGATGTATATGGCTAAAACAGCCGACGCAGGGGTACTTGATCCACTGAATGATACTGATGTAGCCAGTGTACTAACCGACACTGAGCAAGGCCGCACGGCGCTGTTTTATCATAGTCTTGCCGCCACTGCTTACCCTGAGCTTGCTTGGGCTGGCGGGCAGTTGCCTAAAAACCCTGGCTCGACCACATGGGCGTTCAAACGCGCGCCGGGGATTACATCCGACAGTTTCACCTCTGCTCAGACCACTGCACTAAAAACCAAGCGAGTGAGCTACACGGAGAATGTGGCAGGCCTGACCCGCGTTTTTGGTGGCTACACTTCACGCCCTGGTTTTTTCGTGGATGTAACGCGCGGTCTTGATTATGTTGCGCAGCGAATGAACGAGGACGTTTTTATTCTGCTGACAAGTAACGACAAAATCCCAGGTGATGACCGGGGCAGCGCAATGGTTGAATCAGCCATTTGGGCGCGTCTGAATCAGTCAGTTGCAGAGGACATTTTTATTGATGACGATAATTTGTCGGTATTCGTGCCTCGTTTCTCTGAGCGCGATGTAGCAGACCGGGCGAATCGTCTGCTAACCGGATGTCGCTTTACTGCCAATCTGGCGGGTGCCATCCACGTAGTAGAAATTATTGGGGAGGTGCGAGCATAATGGCCTTTGCTACTTATGATGTAAACCAAATCGCTGTGATCGTTGGTGGCGTACCGCTTGAAGGCTTTGCCGATGGCACGCGCGTGACTGTTGAGTTTGACGAAGAGCAGTTTACAAAAGTCACTGGGTCAGACGGACTGACAACTCGCAGCAAATCCAACAATTACGCGGGCAGCGTAAGCATTACACTCCAGCAGTCCAGCAGATCAAACGACTATTTGGCGGGGCTGTGGAATGCTGACCGTTTTAATAATTCCGGGGTTGTGCCCATTTTGATCAAAGACAACTCGGGTCGCACGCTATGGGCTGCTGAACATGCGTGGGTGCAACAGATGCCCTCGCAGGAGTTTGGCAAAGCGCTGTCTGACCGCGAGTGGGTGCTAGACACCGACAAGCTTAGCGGTATCGCTGGCGGAAATCAGCCACTAATCTAATGGTGTTGTTGCGGATTACCCTGCTTCGGCGGGGTTTTTTTGTGCGTGATAAAATAAACTAAAATAATTTAAAAAAATCATTGCAACTCTAAAATAGTTTGCTATAATGAACATACTGAAACAGCAAAAATCACGACGAAGGAGCAAGACCATGAACAAATCAAAAATGATGAAAAAAGCCCACCTGATCGCAAGCCTGAATGTTGCAAAAGTTGGCGACTACATGGTGGCCCTCAAGCTGGCTCTAAAAAAAGTATGGGCTGACATCAAAGAGCAAGCCGCCGAAGCCCAGGAAGTTGGCAGCGTAGCAATCAAAAACGCCTACTCAATCAAAGACAGCCTGAAGGCATTTGGTGCCAAGTGGGATGCAGCTGCTAAGGCTTGGATTGCACCCAAAGGCGGCAAGGCTCATAAGTTTGCCGAGCAGCGTGCCCAGGTGGTAATCAGCGAAGTTGTAGCAAACAACTGGAACGCAGTAATCAACGAAGGTGGCGAAGGGTACCGCTCAAACAACTGGTAAATAACCGCGAGGAGATGGGGCATGTTTGTATCAATTGAAAACTGCAGCAGCATCGAGCAAGTACAAGAGCAGTGCCCAGGAGCCGTACATATTGAGCAAATGGATGGGGGAGGGCTGGTTTTTGATAGCTCGTCTGATTACGACACCTGGGCAGGCCAAATATGACAGCCAGCAAGCAAGCAAAAGCAGCGGGGCTTAAAAGCCTCGCCGTTGTCGTTGAAATTACAGGGGTGTCCTATCAAACACTAAATAACTGGAGCAAAAATAAACCTGAGCTGCTTGCGGCAGTCCTGGCTGGCTGCCGTGCGCTAACTCAAAACGATACCTAATCTGCTATACTCCACAAACACAGCATGAGGATATAACCAATGGCATTAGAAACATTTACCGCCGTAATCAACGGACGAAGTTTTGAGGTGAGAGAGTTTGACGGGGAGACAGCACTAGAGCTGGTTACTGATATGCTCCAGCTTGCAGCACCCATGCTCGCAGGTGCGGGCAAAAAATATGACAGCGGCAAGCCGCTAACCGAGCAGGAGGTTGATATTGACGCGATGGTATCCAGCCTGTCCGCCAGCCTTAGCACGCCAAAAGTTAAAAGTATGGTAATGCGGATGTTGAAAAATACAACATTGCAAGACCAGCGCGAAAACGGGGCGTTCCCCGTGAATGTTGGTGGCAATTTTAGCTCTGTTTTCACGGCACGTAATTTGTTAAAAGATTTGCCGCCACTGCTGGGGTTTGTCATCCGCGAAAACTTCGGAAATTTTTCAGGGCTGGTCAGCTATATAAGCCATATCGGAGGTGGGGTGCAGGCCAGCAAATAACCACCCCCGGCGAGCTGGACGAAAGGCTAACACGGAGGTGGCCTATCTGGAGATTGGTTACTAAACGGATAGCAACACTGCAAGAGATCCGCACGGCATGGAGCCTAGGCGATGTGATGGAAGCAAATGCTATGCTGGACTACCAGGCAGATGCCAAGATAGCCAACCAGTCGAAGAAGTGACCCGTCCTAGTGGCGGGTTTTTTGTGGTATAGTGCCTATGCCGATAACGGCTAGACTTAAACCTGAAGAGGTTGCCCCATGCAAGAGATTGAAATTACCCGCATCAAAAATGAGCTTCGCACCGATTCCCGCCTTCTCGCATCATTCCTAGACCACAGGCACCGCACCATCCTTGAAAATGTGGACAAGTATTCAGCCGAACTTTTAGAGCTTGGCCGTCTTCCGTTTGAAACGGAAAAGGGTAAAGCCTTGGAGCATGGCGGTTTTGCTAAGGCTTCTCGCTTCGCATTGCTGAACGAAGATCAGTGTTACTTCCTAATGACTTTGATGCGCAACAATGCCAAGGTGGTCAAGGCAAAGCTGGCGCTTGTGAAGTCATTCCGTGATGCCCGGGTGCAGCTTGCTGAGCACGATGCTGCAAGAGTGGAAAGCAAAAAGGTGCGCCGCTTGGAAGCTGATAGCATCAAGCTGCTGGTTGAATACGCGAGTGCACACGGTAGCAAATCAGCAGAACGCTATTACACAAATGTAACGCGCATGACCAATGAGCTACTGGGTATCAAGGCGGGGCAGCGTGACTCGCTGGATGCAACCCAGTTAAAGCAAATGGCTACACTGGAAACAATCGTAGACCTTGCGATCCGTGACGGTATCCGTGCAGGCATGGAATACAAGGAGGTTTATCAATTAGCCAAAACCCGAGCAGGCGCGTTAGTTAAGGTTATGGGGCTATCTAAGCAAACAGCCTAACCATCCCACACCCCGCCATTGAGCGGGGTTTTTATGCTAAACTGGTCACAATTCAACCAGCGGGCATGACAATGATTGTACGCGAGCTAATTACCCGTCTAGGGTTTACCACCGATACCAAAGCCGTTAAGTCCTACGATGGTGCCATGAAAGACCTTGGCAAGAGTATTGCCGTAGTCACTGGTGCGGCTGCTGCTGCTGGTGCGGCATTGTTCGGCTTTATGCGCGCCGAGGCTGGCGCAGCTGACCAAAGCGCAAAACTAGGCAGGCAGCTGGGACTAACAGCCACCGAGGTCGAGGCGCTCCAGTTTGCTGAAGGTCAAACAGGAGCGGAAGGTTTTACCGCGTCACTTGGCAACCTGCAAAGCCGTTTGGCAGAGGCTGCACGGGGGACAGGTAGAGCAAAACAGGCGCTAGAGGATTACGGTATTCAGGCGCTCGACGCTAATGGAAAATCTCGCAGTCTAATTGATGTGTTGCCAGAAATTGCTGACCAGATGCAGGCAATGACTGAAGGCGAGCAGGCGGATCTAGCTCGGCAACTCGGACTATCGCCACAGGCCTTGTTGCTAATGCGAGAAGGATCTGCTGGCCTCAGTGACCTAACCCGCCGATTTGAGGAGCTCGGCGGCGGCATAGATCAGGCAGACGCAGCGGCCGCCGAGGAATTTAACGACACGCTGGCTGAGATGGGGGTGGTTATCTCATCTATCCGGCGAGCTGTAGCGGTGCAGTTTTTGCCGGTGGCTAAAGAGCTTGCTGAGACGATTCGGGATTGGTTTATTGCTAACCGAGAGATTGTAAAGCAGCGCATGTCCCGAGCGATTGATGTTGTCAGTAGTGCCCTGCGCGTGTTTTGGGGCTTTGCGACGCAGGTGATGCGTGTAGTTGATGGGCTGGCGCAAACGATGGGAGGCTGGGCTAATACGCTTAAAATTGTTGGCATTGCCCTCGGTGTTGCCTTTGGCGTTAAAGCAGTGATGGCAGTGTTTAGCATGGTTGCAGCGGTCAAAGCGTTAACCGTAGCGATGTGGGCAAACCCTGTCGGGCTGATCGTGCTCGCAGTG
>JACUUF010000355.1 GCA_014859465.1 Methyloprofundus sp. | reverse complement strand
GCCCGTTTGATCGGTGGCGTGTTTCGCCATTCTGGATACGCGGCTTGGGCAGCAGAAATGGCTTCTTCAACGGTTTCTCGCGACGCAATCGCCACTTTTTTGGAAACCTCACCCGTGGCGGGGTTAAACACGTCTTGAGTGCGTTCAGCTTGCTGGGAGTAATGACCGTTTATTAAGTGTCCAATAATGTCCATAGTGGCTCCTGTGCCTGAAGAATTGTCTTTAAACAATGGCGATAAAGAACACTATGCCAACAAACTTAGATTATAAAAACTCGAATCTATTAACGCTTAGTTAATCATTTACTTAACCATAAAACTCAACCATGATAGCCAAATTAGATGCTTTATTAGCGGGGGCACCATGAGTCATTTTCACAGTCAAATAGGCGATGCCGATTTACGCATCTTACGCATTTTTCGAACGGTGGTAGAATGTGGCGGCTTTTCTGCCGCTGAAGTGGAACTGAATATCAGCCGAGCGGCGATCAGTATTGCCATTTCCGACTTAGAAACTCGTCTTGGATTTCGTCTGTGTCAGCGTGGTCGCTCGGGCTTTTCACTCACCAATGAAGGCAGCCAAGTCTATGACTACACCCTGCAATTGCTGTCTTCGATTGAGAACTTCCGCACCCACATTAATGCTCTCCACCAGCATTTAAAGGGCGAGCTCAATATTGGTATTACAGACAACTTGGTTACCCTGCCCTACACTCGCATTACGCAATCTCTGGCGTGGTTAAAAGACCAAGGGCCTCAGGTAAAAATTCACATTCGCATGATTCCACCAACGGATGTGGAGCGAGGCGTATTAGACGGCCGTTTGCATGTGGGTATTGTGCCAGAGCTGAAAATACTCAGCGGTTTAGATTATCGCCACCTTTATCAAGAAACGTCGAAACTCTATTGCAGCGATGCCCATCCTTTGTTCAAAACAGACGATGCCTCATTGTCAGAAAGCAAGCTAAAGGACTTTGATGCTGTGTTGCCCGCTTATGCACAAACACCCGAAATAAAAGCCCATCATCAGCCACTGACCGCCAGCGCTACAGCAACAGACCGGGAAGGCATCGCGTTTTTGATTTTAACGGGGCGCTACATAGGATTCCTCCCAGACCACGTTGCCAGCCATTGGGTACGAGATGGCAGAATGCGCGCCATCTTGCCAGAGCAATGCCACTACATCACGCAGTTTTCTGCTATCACTCGAAAAAGTGCACCCGCCAATTTGATATTGGACACATTCTTGCTAGAACTGGAAAAAACAAAGTGATGAAAGCAGGATCTGCAAAAATAGATTGAGCAAAATATAAACAAGATATTCACTTAAGGAATATCTTTAATATATATTTAAAAATTTATATCTTACCTTTAGAGATATAAAATAATTTCATTATAGCCTATCTACTTTGTCTAGTTATCTGGAGCAACAAATGAAACGCACAATGCGAACCAATCTAATGATGGGGTTCACCCTAGTGGTGTCTCTCATTTTGACCGCGTGCTCATCCGACCAAGATGAGACCTTGGTCGAAACAGAAGTCGTCCGTCCAGTCAAATTGATTACCATAGAGTCAACCGATGCCATCAACATCCGACGTTTCCCAGCAGAATTAAAAGCCAGCGAAGCAGCCGATCTGGCGTTTCGTGTTGGCGGTCAGTTAATGACGCTGAATGTCGTTGCGGGGCAAAGAGTGAAAAAGGGAGAACTCTTGGCTTCTTTGGACCCAACGGATTTCATATTACAAGTAGAACTAGCGCAAGCTAATCAATACCTTGCTGAAGCACAATTCAAACGTATTGAAACCATGTACCGACAAAATGCGACTACTAAATCGCAATTCGATTCCAATAAAGCCACATTGGATCAAGCCAACAACGCTCTTCAATCTGCTAAAAATCAGATGCGATACACACAAGTATTCGCCCCTTTTGATGGGGTAATTGCGGCGGTTCATACCGAAAACTTCCAATACGTCAGTGCAACTCAACCCCTCATGCACATTCAAAACATTGATCAGTTAGATGTCGAGTTTCAGGTACCTGAAAGTATTATTGCGAATGTACAAAACACCTACTCTGACTACCGCGCCAATGTCATGGTGGATGTTGCCCCGGATGAAGCACTATATGGTGTTTACAAAGAGCACAACACAACTCCAGACAACGCCACTATGGCGTACCGAATTACGCTACGCTTGATAAGAGACGAGGGCAAACAACACAATTTATTGCCTGGTATGACAGCCAACGTAGACATGGATCTGAGTACAATTCTAGGCACTAAACAACACATTACCGTTCCGGTTGAAGCCGTACTTCGTCACGAAAAAATTCATACAGGACAATCAAGCAGCACTGTGTGGGTATTTAATCGAGAAACGGGCAAAGTAGCAGCGCGCTCTGTCACATTGGGTGCTTTACAGGGGAACCAGGTCGAAATTATCTCAGGCCTTAACGCTGGGGAAGAAATTGTCGCGGCTGGGGTTAGCCGCCTGAATGAATCCATGCCTGTTCGCCCTTGGACACGTGAGCGAGGTTTATAATGGATATTGCTGCATATTTTATTAACAAAAAAGTCACCAGTTGGATGCTGACACTGATTTTATTGATCGGTGGGACGATCGCATTCACTAACCTTGGGCAACTCGAAGATCCTGAATTTACCATCAAAGAATCACTGATCATTACTCATTACCCTGGAGCCTCTCCTGAACAAGTTGAGGAAGAAGTTACTTATCGAATTGAAACAGAACTGCAAAATCTGCCCTATGTA
>JACUUF010000354.1 GCA_014859465.1 Methyloprofundus sp. | reverse complement strand
AATCCCGGTGTAGCCACCAAACATTAAAATCAACCCGCTTCATGCGGGTTTTTTTATGCCTAAAATCAACGATTTAGCGTCAATCCTGCCTGATTACCTGTTTCATAGTGTTGCACTTATAACCACTAAATTGCAAAATGGAGTGGGGTAAAAATTGGGGTAAATCAAAATTTACCCCCTTTTGATTTAAAATTTACCCCACTTTTAGTCTTCTATGTCAATAAAATCAAGGTTTCTAGCACCATGAAGCTCACGGATACAGCAATAAGAAAAGCAAAAGCCACTGGTAAGATTCAAAAAATGCCTGATGGTAACGGTTTGAGATTGGAAATCACCTCGGCTGGCAGCAAATTTTTCAAGTACCGATTTAAAATTCAGGGTAAGGACTCGGATTTTGTTATCGGCGAATATCCAATAATCAGCTTGGCAGAGGCTCGTGTTTTGCGGGATGAAGCAAGGGTACTGGTTAAACAGGGCGTAAATCCAAACGATCACCGCCGGAAGCAAAAAGCTGAAGATCAGGCCGAGCGTGTTAAGCCTGATTTAATGACGTTTAAACAACTCTATGATGAGTTTTCACAATTCAAAACCACATCATTTGGTGATCGTGAACCTGATTGGCAAGAAGATACATTGCATAAGCATGATCTTCGTTTTAACAAACATGTCTTTCCTGTTCTGGGAGATAAGCCATTAATCCATATTACTGAAGATGATTTGGAAGATTGCTTATTGCAAGTCCAAAATCATGGAACTTTAGTGAACCGAAACAAAATAAAAACCGTATTTAATTTGCTTTTTAAGTACGCTAAAGGAAAGCGCTATGTTGATCGAGACATTGCTAAGTATGTTTCAGATGCCTTGTTTGTCAAGCATGAATCTAAGCACTATAAGCATGTCACAACTGAATCAGATCTAAAGTCATTGCTTGTTAAGCTTAGCTCCATAAAGGCGACTTATGAAGTTAGGAGTTGTTTAGAGCTGGCAATGTTAACCTTTGCGCGGCCTAATGAAGTAGCCGGACTTAAATGGTCTGAGGTAAATTTTGCTGAAAACTACATAGAAAAAGCAGCGTGGTCAATGAAGCAGCGCCGTAGTTTTATTATTCCATTGAGTACCCAATCCTTGAATATTCTTGAACTTCTTCACCCAGTGACTAGCCACACTGATTATGTTTTTTATTCTTCTTATGGAACAGGCAGGTCAATTAGTACGGCCTCATTAACCAATGCGTTGCGTCGAAACGGTATTGGTGAAGTTAATCCTCATGGCTTTCGACATACTGCTAGCACGGCGTTAAATGAGCTTGGTTTCAATGCGGATGAGATCGAGCTTCAATTGAGTCACGTTATTCAGGGGGTCAGGGGTGTTTACAATAAAGCTGAAAAATTAAAGCAGAGGTTTGCCTTGATGCAGGCCTGGGCGGATTATCTAGATACTTTAAAAGTAAAATAAAAACAGGCCTAAAGTCATCCTTCAGGCCTATTAAGATAGAAAATCTATGCAGATTTTCGGCTATTAAGGTTTGATTGAAGCCATTGGTTGATCTCACTTTCAACCCAGCGAGTTATCGAATCACCAAGCTTTACGGGCTTAGGGAAGCTGGGGTCGTAAGACGGATCATTGGGGTTAAGTCTGCGGTAAATTGAGCTACGAGACATGCAAAGCCTTCTTGTAACCTCTTTTATGTTAATCAAAACGTAATTCGCTTTCATGGTTTATCTCCTAATATCTGATTGTTTAGTGAATTGTTTTTAGGTTTTTCCATTAGTTCGCTCGGCAGAACATCTGAATACATCTGGGGGTTAATATTTACCCAAATAGTTCGCCCTTCCTGAAAAACTCGAACTTGGCCATGTTGGGTTAGAACGCTCAAGGCCTCTGTGACTAGTGAGCTTTTGCGAAGGGTGTTTGGGCCGTTTTGTAGAATAAAGTTTTTACGAATGAAAGTTTGTCCAGCTCTAAACTGATTAAGCCAATCATTTAACAACATCGCATTTTGAATATACGCTGGCGGACGAACAAACATAGCACGATACTCATCGGAGAAGTAGGCTGCTATTCCAGCGGCCATTTGCATACTTATTCCTGAAATTTCAGAATCGTTGTAACAAAAGTAATGAATGTTTGCAGCAATCCTAATTGTGTTGTCTAAAAGTTTAGAGGCATGCTCTATTGCCCCATCAAAGCGACCATTCGGAGCCATGCCAGCTCGAATTTCTTGTTCAAGGTTTTGGCAATATAGTTTGGCTTCCGGACTTAGTCTCATAACTTTTCTAGCATTTTCTTCATGAAACGCTGTAACTGATTGGTCTAGAATTTCCTGCATTCTTTGCTCATAGTCAAAAAGGTTGGCTGCCTCACTTCTGGAAATAGTGTGGCTGAGTCGGCCTGACAGAGCTCGGCAAGGCATTAATCTTGCCAAATAACCACTACCAATAACATCAGAACTATTTTTTTGGGAAAACTTTTCGAGAACGGTTGGCTGTGTCATAATCGTTAATGACAGTCCCGCATCGCTTATTTCTATTGAACCAGAAGATTTTCGACTCACTGTAAATGGTTCATTGGACCAAAGTGAATTTAAGATGGCTAAATTTTTAAATATGCGACTATTAAGCTCACTTCCCCCTTCGGCAGATGCGATTGAGATAAATGGGTAGTCGCTTGAAATCCCATCAATAATGGATTCATAAGTAGAGTTGCCATAGTTAAGTTTAAAACGCTTAGGCTTTGTAGGTTTTTGGTATTGATGTTGAACCAGTGCTCGACTAT
>JACUUF010000353.1 GCA_014859465.1 Methyloprofundus sp. | reverse complement strand
AGTTTTACTACCGATTGTTGCGCGTCGATATTCTATTAAAAATTCTACCCTGCGTTATTTTCAGCCTTTTTATGCTGCATCGGCTAGTGCTCATAAGTTAATGGGAACGATTACAGCGCCACAAATCGCTTTCTTTTTAGCGGACACACAAGAGGATATCGCCCATTTTGAAGCGTGTACTTTAGCCGAACAAGCAAGTGACTTAACCGTTTATGTGCTGTGTGAGAACGCGGCTCAAATACGCGATGCGGTAGCTGAAGTCATCGCATTAGAAAAAATCCAAAGTGAAAACCCCGTTATAAAATCTGATCCTGTGGCGCAAAGAGAGCTCAAGGACTGCTTAATGACCGCGCAATATACTGAAGATTTATTGCTCAGTCAGATGCTAGAGAATCCAGAAAATAGTCGGTGGGTATGGCAAGGTGGACACTTAAACGTAACGGACAAGCGATCACTACAGCAACAATTATCAACGGTACTAGAAAAAGTCTATGCGCAAGCACCGATTATTAAAAATGAACTGATTAATCGTAACAAAACCTCATCTCAAGCCAACTCAGCTAAAAACAAACTGGTCGCCGGCTTGTTAACTAATCTCTCATTACCTGATCTAGGCTTTGAAGAGGATAAATACCCACCTGAAAAATCAATTTATCGTGCCTTATTTAAAAAAACCGGCATTCATGTCAAAAAGGATGGTTATTGGCAATTACTACCGCCAACACAGGCTAATCCCTATCGCTTATTTCATATCTGGGAAGGTATCGATCAATTTTTAAGTGCAAGTGCCGCCGCGCAACCGCTTACTGAACTGTATGATTTTTTACAGAAACCGCCTTATGGCGTACAAAAAGGCGTGTTATCGCTGATTTTTATTGCCTATTATTTATCAAGACAGCGCACGCTCGCTTTATACGAAAGTGGCACTTTCTGCTCGCATGTCACTCAAGAACATTTTGAGATTTTACTTAAACGTCCCGAATTATTCGCACTTGAATCCTTTACCTTCTCAGGAATTCAGACTGAATTGTTTAATCAATATTTAGCAAAATTAGTCGGTAAATCGCCAGAAGACAGTACTTTGCTTGATATTGTTAAGCCGCTGGCAAAATTTATGCATAAATTGCCCGTTTATACTTTAACCACTAAAAATTTAGACCCGCAAACGATTGCTGTGCGCGATGCCTTTCAAGGCACGCAAAGCCCGATGGCGCTCTTGTTTTCAAGTTTACCCATTGCCTGTGGTTTTCCTGCTTATTTAGACGAAGCGGCTTTTAATGAAAGCAATCCGAGTGATTTTCTCAATGTTTTAGTTGCTCATTTAAATACCCTTAATAAAGCTTATGAGCTTTTATTGAAAAACTTCAAACAGCAATTAATCAAAGCATTCGATATGGATGCATCTACAGAGTTACACGCCTTACGCGAGCAATTAAACCAGCGCTACGCCGGCTTAGAAAAATACACGGTTGATGGATTAGGATTGAAAGCGTTTATTATGCGTCTGCAAAATAACAAAGACGACAATAAAGCGTGGTTAGAATCGGTTGCCGCCTTTCTAGGAAAAGCGCCGCCTGATAAATGGAAACAAAATAATGCCAGCCAAGCTGAATACACCTTAATCGATTTAAGTGAACGCTTAAAACAACTCGCCACCGTGCATGCCGAGCAATTAAATGCGGATGCCGGCAGTCAGGCCACTTTGATACGTATGGTTAGCGAACAAGGCGAAATGAATCAAATTGCTTATATTACCGATGCGCTCAAAGCAGAAGCCAATAAAAAACTGGCGTAGCTTGATCTAAGTAAAGCAGATAGGCAATTAAAGCTGACTATTTTGGCGCAGTTAATGGATGAGCTGGCGAATGAAGACACTGTTAATGCTAATAATTAGAATGGAAAATAGTGCCCCTTAAATAAGCATTATTCGTGAGCTGAGTCATCGTAAAAATATATAGCTTAGTAATTAAATAATGTATATACTTTTTGTCTATACATTATTTTAAGGAGCATAAAAATGCTGCATGGCTCAATTTTTGTAAATAATAAAACGCAGGCCGTTCGATTGCCTGTTGATGCGCGATTTGATGAAAGTGTTAAGCGGGTAATCATTCGTAAAGTGGGTAAAGAGCGAATCCTAAGCCCTATTGAAAATACCTGGGATAGCTTCTTTTTAAGTGACGATAAAGTCAGTGATGATTTTTTAACGGAAAGAGCCGACCAAACTGAGTCTATTCGTGAGGCATTTTAATGCTGAAATACATGCTCGATACCAATATTGTGATTTATGTCATTAAGCGCCGCCCAATAGAAGCATTGGCAACCTTTAATAAACATGCGGGTCATTTATGTATTTCTAGTATTACATTGGCTGAACTATTACATGGCGTAGAAAAAAGTGATCGACCAGAGCATAACCTACGTCAAGTAGAAGACTTTTTGTCACGGTTAGATGTTTTAGAGTATGGAAATAAGGCGGCTGAGCATTATGGACATATTCGCGCAGCGTTAGAAAAACAAGGTCAAACCATTGGTGTTAATGACTTACATATAGCAGGACATGCACGGAGCGAAAGCCTGATATTAGTCACTAATAATGTAAAAGAATTTGAGCGCGTTGAGGCATTGCGTCTGGATAACTGGGTATAACGGTAAAAACATAAACGAGAATAATGATGAGTAAAGAAAAACCAGTACGCCATTTATTGGGTTTGTCAGGCGGTAAAGATAGTGCGGCTTTGGCGATTTATATGCGTGATCGAGTGCCAGAGATTTTCTA
>JACUUF010000076.1 GCA_014859465.1 Methyloprofundus sp. | reverse complement strand
TCATACAAGATAAAGACCCTTTTGTGCGTCATGAATTTTTGCTGGCACTCGAACAAAGCGGCTCAGTCTGTAGTGAGACAGGTTGGACACCAGAGCACTTATTGATTTTTGCGCAACAAGAATTAATAGCGGCAATGCCGCTATATTTAAAAACACATTCCCATGGTGAATATGTCTTTGATCAACAATGGGCCGATGCTTATTATCAATCCGGCATGGACTATTATCCCAAATGGGTTAATGCAATCCCTTATACGCCTTGCGCAGGACAACGCGTGTTAATTAAAAATAATATTGATCATGCAACTCTCATTAATGCCTGTTTCGAACACATCAAACAGCTTTCAGAACTCAATAATATTTCTAGTTTACACTGCTTATTCCCCTCACTTGCTCAAACTAACTTACTCTCCGAGCAATTATTACTTCGAGAGGGAGTTCAATTCCAATGGTTTAACAAAGGCTATAGTGACTTCGCTGGTTATTTACAAGCTTTCACCTCCCGACAACGCAAAAACATTAATAAAGAAAGGCGCAAAGTACAAGAGCAAGGTATTAGCTTAGACAGAGTTTCCGGATTAGATATATCCGAACACCAATGGCACGCGTTTTATGTATTTTATGAAATGACCTATTTGAAACGTGGACAATCGGCTTATTTGACTATTGAATTTTTTCAACAACTCGCTAAGACCATGCCCGAACAACTATTATTAGTGCTTGCGCGTAAAGATAACCGATATGTAGGCGCTGCGCTCAGTTTTATTGGCGCACAAACGTTATACGGGCGTTACTGGGGTTGTTATGAGGAATATCACAGCCTGCATTTTGAAACTTGCTATTACCAAGGTCTAGAATACTGCTTAGAGAATGGCTTACAGCGTTTTGATTCTGGCGCACAAGGCGAGCATAAAATTTCTCGCGGCTTTGAACCAGTTAGCACCTACTCCGCGCACTGGATACAAAACAGCCAGTTTGCCCAATTAATTACTGCGTTTTTAAAGCGTGAACAAAAACTAATTCAGCAATATAAACAACATTGCACGCAGCAACTGCCCTTTAAATAAAGCCAACTATTCTGGCTAGTTATTTAAGCTGGGACATTAACTATACAAGGGCGAGGCTTCAGCCCGCCTTTAGGACATAAGTACTACACAACTTTTATACTGTTAAAGACAATCAATTAAAAAGTGAAATTACTCACTCTCCTGCTGGAGAGGATTGGGATGAGGTGAGGATAAAGGCCGGAGTGTCTGAATATTTACAATGCCAGTGCTTATATTTTTATAATAATAAAAGTCACTATATAATCGGGCAACCGCCTTACCCATTCTCAAGCTATTTATTAACGTTTATCAGGAAATAATCCATGCCTAAACTTTTAAAGTCTGCTATTGGCCTTATACTCTTGTTAACCACGGTTAGCTTAGTCACTTGCCAATCGCTGATCGAAGTCTCGCCGTTTCGCTCAAACACTGTAGCAAAACAATAAATAACACCTATACAAGGCCGCCATGAATAACGCCGAGCAATTAAGAAAGCCCCAACCCTACCAGAAAAAAACGGCCAGCGGATTACTATACGGCAGCCGTGGACTGCTCCTTTATATATTACCTTTAGCATTGATTCCGGCATCGGTATTATCCTTTGTGTATGCCGATTTTTTACGCATTATTATCAATATCATAGGCTGCGCAGGATTTCTACTTGCCGCCAGTCTATTACGCAAAGGACTCGCTGCTGAAGCGGAATATCAAGATAAAAAAATCACCCTAGCGCCAAAGTGGCCATTAAAAACCCTAGCGGCATTAATCGTTGCTCTATGCACAACCGGCATCGCATTGCTCGGAGTCGGACATTCTGTATTAATCTCCCTTGTCTTTGGCTTAGGCGCCTTCACTGGCATGTTGTTACGCTACGGTCTTGATCCGCGTCAGGAAAAAATGCTCACAGGCTCACATGGCTATAGCGCAGCAGAAATCTCGCAAACCATTGCTGAAGCTGAAGCGAAAATTGCCGGTATTGAACAGGCCAATAAGCAAATTAATAACAGGCAATTTAATCAGCGCATTCAAACTATTTGCACCCACGCACGGGAAATTGTCGGCTTACTTGAAGAAGATCCCGGTGATATCCGACGCGCAAGAAAATTCCTGAATATCTATCTGGACGGCGCCTTTAAAGTCACCGAAGGCTATGCCGATATGCACCAAAAACATCAATCAGAGCAATTAACCGAAAATTTTGATCATGTACTGCAAACCATAGAATCTGTTTTTATTGAGCAAAAACAGAAATTACTAGAAGATGACGTACTTGATCTTGATGTACAAATTGAAGTTTTAACTGCCCAGCTAAAGCATGAAGGTGTGATTTAACTTCGACATTTAATAAAAAGCACACTAACTTTAGCTATCGCTGTATCCAACAAAAAAGCTAAAGCTTTTTACTCCGGTTCAAATACTTAAAGTCTTACGCCTAAACAAACTACTCCACTAAAGGAACTTAACATGAGCGCACAAATAAAAAGCACTGAGACCCCGACCATCCCTGGCAGTTCTGTGTTTGAGGAAATCGTACCCGGTGTTAGCAAAGATATATTGGCTTTCGAGCAATCGGATATCGAAAGCCAAGCGCATATTGCCAGTAAAATAGCCGAAATAGATATTAATGACAGCAAGTCGATTATTTACTTTGGCAGTAAAGCGCAGGAACAGCTCACCAGCATTTCCGACAAAATGCTCGATGGCGTGAAAAACAAAGATTTAGGTTCGGCGGGGGATGATTTAAATCATATGGTTGCTGCATTACGCGGTTTTGATGTCGATGCTTTAGACCCGAACAAAAAACCCGGATTTTTCGCTAAATTACTGGGCAAAGCCAAACCTGTTGCGCAGTTTTTACAAAAATACGAAGCAGTGCGTAAACAAATCGACACCATTAGCGACAAGCTAGATGGGCATAAAACAGCACTGCTAACCGACATTACCCTGCTGGATAAGCTTTATGAGGCTAATTTAGAGTACTTCCATAATCTGGATCATTACATCTCTGCCGGTGTGGAAAAACTCAAGCAATTAGACGACCATATTATTCCCGAAAAAGCAGCCGCTGCCGCCGCTTCAGAAGCGATTATTGAAGCCCAGGAACTAAGAGATTTACGGGCAAGCAGAGACGACTTAGAGCGCCGCGTGCATGATTTACGCTTAACACGCCAAGTAGCGATGCAAAGTTTGCCCGGCATTCGCTTGATTCAAGACAATGACAAAGGGCTGGTTAATAAAATCAACTCAACAATTGTTAATACCATCCCGCTTTGGCGTCAACAATTAGCCACCGCAGTAGCCATTTATCGTTCATCTGATGCCGCCAGCACCTTGCAATCGGCAACGGATTTAACCAATGATTTATTAGAAGCCAATGCAGAAAATCTTAAACAGGCCAATTCACTAACGCGCAAACAATTAGAGCGCGGTGTGTTTGACCTCGAATCGGTAAAAAAAGCTAATACCTTATTAATTGACACCATTAATGAGAGCCTACAAATTGCTGATCAAGGTAAAAAAATGCGTGCCGATGCCGTTGTGCAATTACAAGAGTGCGAAACGGAACTACGTAAAACGCTCAGCTCCGCTGCCAGCCGTGCAACGGTCAACGAAGCCAACTAAACGACTGATAAGTCCGTAGGGCGTGGCTTTAGCCCGCCTTTATAATACACGGTTCAATATTGGCGGGCTAATGTGCAGACTAATGTATCGACATCTGCTGTAACAGCTTAATTAAAAACATAATCGGAGAGAGAAATGGGCTTATTCGACAAACTATTTGGTGAATTTGTTGATGTTATTGAGTGGCTGGACCAGTCTAGCAATACCATGGTTTACCGTTTTGAACGCTACGGCAATGAAATCAAATACGGCGCAAAATTAACCGTACGCCAATCACAAGTCGCTATTCTAGTAAACGAAGGCAAAGCCGCAGATTTTTTTGAACCCGGCATGTATGAATTGCAGACCAATAACATGCCGATTATGACCACACTAGAAAACTGGCCGCACGGTTTTCAAAGCCCGTTTAAAGCAGAAGTTTACTTCTTTAATATGCGCCGCTTTGTGGATTTAAAATGGGGCACGAAAAATCCGATTATGTTGCGCGATGCTGAATTTGGCGCGGTCAGATTACGCGCCTTTGGTAGCTATTGTGTCCGAATTAACGATCCGCTCACGTTTATCAAAGAAATTGTCGGTACTAATGGGCATTTTTCTACCGAGGATATTAGCGCTCAATTACGCAATCTGATTGTTTCACGCTTTGCTAGTATTTTAGGGGAATCCAAAATCCCCGTGTTGGATTTAGCAGGTAATTATGATGATTTAAGTGACTATATCAGCGCCAAAATTGCCCCAGAATTTATCGCTTATGGCTTAGAAATCACCCATCTATTAGTAGAAAATATTTCCTTACCTCAAGCTGTTGAAGAAGCATTAGATAAACGCACTAGCATCGGTGTCCTTGGGAATTTAAAAGATTACACCGAATTTCAAGCCGCTGAAGCGATGCAAGCCGCAGCAGAAAATCCATCCGGCGGCGCATCTGAAGGTATCGGCATGGGCATGGGCTTTGCTCTAGCGAATAAAATGAGCCAAACTTTTACGCCTTCAACCAATAATGCAACACAATCTACGCCGCCGCCAATTCCACAACAAACGCAATATTTTGTTGCCCTTAATGGTCAGCAATCAGGCCCGTTTAGCTTGATAGATTTAGCCAATCAAATTCAATCCGGTACGATAACGCGGCAAACTTTAATCTGGAATCAAGCGTTAGTGGAATGGACAAAAGCCGGTGAAGTAGGAGAACTAGTGAGCTATTTTTCAGTTATGCCACCGCCATTGCCCACCCCTAATTAACTAAACAAAGTATCAATGCTGTGACAATAAGCCCCAAAAAAAAATCACCCGACCCACTCAAGCAATTCCCCTGCTCACAATGTGGCTCGATGCTGAAATATCAGCCCGGTACGCAGCAGCAGGTTTGTGCCTACTGTGGCCAAACCAATGATATTAGCGCTAAACAAGAGCGCATCGAAGAATATGACTTGGCTCAGGCCTTGCGTGAACTAGCCAAAGCTCAACCTAGCGAAGTCAATAATCAGGCGCACTGCAAAGCGTGTGGCGCAAGTTTTAAATTTTCTGCCAGTGTACATGCTGGTGAATGTCCTTTTTGTGGCACCGATATTGTTATTAGCCCACAAAAAAGTAAACCTCTTCCGCCTAAGTCGCTGCTGCCTTTTTTAATTGAAGAAGCACACGCTAAAAAGCAATTCAGTCTATGGCTTAATAAATTATGGTTTGCACCCAATGAAGTCAAAAAATATGCGCGTGCAGACACCAAGTTAACCGGCATCTACCTGCCCTATTGGACTTATGACAGTCATACGGATAGCACGTATACCGGCGCTAGAGGCGACACGTATTATGTCAACGAGAACGTCAGCTATATGCAAAACGGTCGTCAGGTTTCCGCAGTAAAACAAGTGCCTAAAATACGCTGGACTGATGTGCGAGGACGCGTATCGCGTTTTTTTGATGATGTTTTAATTGGTGCTAGCTTATCTTTGCCCCGACAAATTCTTGATCGCCTGCAACCTTGGGATCTAGAAAATTTAGTCCCATACGATGAAAATTATATCAGTGGTTTTCAAAGTGAACTTTATCAAGTCAACTTAGATGAAGGCTTTGACCGCGCCAAACAGGTCATGGACGGCATGATTCGCCAGGATATTAGCTATGATATAGGCGGTGATTACCAACGTATTTATCAGGTCAACACTCAGCATAATCATGTCACCTACAAGCACTGCTTGCTCCCCATTTGGTCAGCCGCTTTTATGTATAGGAACAAAGCTTACCGTTTTGTTATCAATGGCCGTACCGGTGAAGTACAAGGTGAACGGCCTTATAGTGTTTGGAAAATTGCTTGCGCTGTGTTTATTGCATTAGGCCTTATCGGTGGCCTGATTTATTTACAACAAACAGGCGCTTTAGATCAAGCGTAACGTTCAAGCTATTCCTACATTAACACTGCCACACTGCATATAAAGCAATGTTTTACGTAGCAGCGGCTTCTAGCTGCGAAAATAACACGGCATGATTTTTCGCGCCTAAAAGCCGCTTTTACAGGCGATTATTGCCTTTCACCCAAACTGAACCAACGCCCTAACGGTAACTACCAGCCAGCACTCATCACCTCTCAACCCTCAAAAATAAATATCGATTCGATATTTATTTGACACAAACACAACCCTTATTTTATAGTATCGACTCGATTCTTTTTTAACTACGAGGAAATAATCATGAGTACTGCAACTTTTTATCACGCTGGCTGTCCCGTTTGTTTAGGTGCAGAACAAATGTTAGCCAATGCCATTGATAGCACAAAATATACCGTAGAAAATGTCCACCTGGGTCAACAAGCAGAACGCATAGCTGAAGCTGAAGCCCTAGGTGTTAAGTCAGTTCCAGCGCTAGTCCTTAACGGCGAGGTATTTCATATTAACTTTGGTGCAGCAATCGCCGACTTAAAAAATTAGAGGACAAGAAAATGACTGAAGCAACAAAAGAAAAAGATTATTCGGTATTATACATTGCACTCGCGGCTATTATTTTTGTCTCAGTTTTGTTGGTTGTCAAAAGTAGTGAAACAGATAAATTTGCTCCGATAAAAGAGCAATTAGATGAGGAAAATCGCTTAATGAATATTCGTGTTTTAAATAATTACGGCGAAAATTAACCGATCATTCACAGATAATAACAATAATAATAGTGGAGAACTTTATGAAAATTAATGCTCTTGCCGGATTACTGGCTCTCTCTTTTTTTTCTAGCGCAACTTTTGCCACCGAATATATTTATCGCGATTTAATGGCCAACACTATTCCGGCCATCAAGTGTGAGCCTTTAGCCGAGGCCAAAGAAAACGCAGAAAAACCATACAAACTCAAAAATTATTCCAAAAAATTCTGTCAATCACAAGGCTATGGCTGGCATATTGATGCCATCAAAGATAAGGGCGAACTGACTTGTAATGAATGTACTGACCAAAAGGGGCTGCAAAAATGTTATATAAAAGATATTACCGTGGCTTGCAAGCGCATTAAACCTGGCTCAGTGGGTATGCTTCCAGGAAAAAGTTAACCATAATTCATCGGTCGCCTAGGTAAAATCCAAGCATTTATACCTATGCGACCTAAAGAACTTGGTGCTCCTGACAAATTTTTTCACTGTCACTTTGGGTTAATACTTCCTTGGTTAACTGGCAATAAAATCCCCGTTCTGTACGCGTGAAATTTTTGCAGGTGGCACACATGCCAAAAGACTGTGACCTATTGGCTTTTTGCAAAGCCGTTAAAGCCATAACAAAAACCTCTTCATTAATTAATTCCGGGTACGAGCGCTCTAAATCTACTGTAGCATCAGTAAACAAGGTCGTCGGCTTGGCCTTTTCCAGCATGTCAATGCCAACAGGCAATAAACTAACATGCACTTTACGTTTATCTGCGCTATCAGCTGCTTTTTTAATCATGCCTTTTTTCTCAAGAATCATTAAAGATTGCGATACTGTACCCCGAGTCATACCTAAATATAAAGCCACTGAGGCAGGCGCATCACTGTACTTATTGCAACGTGATAAATAATCTAAGACTTGAAAATGAACGGTTTGTATGCCTAATTCAGTACATTTTTTGCGCTCTTCTGAGCGAATCAAAGCCGCCATACGCTCAATCAACTCATAAATGTTTTTTTCCATAATTATATTTTTAGAGTTTTTCTTTAGCTATTGACAAACAATAGCATTAACGAATAAAGTAATATCGAATCGATAGGTTTTAACAGCGTTAACTATACGCGCATTTTAATGCATTACAAAGATGCGTTATATTGCTTTTCATGGTTTAATTTAAAAACATCGAATCCACATCACTAGTAGGCAATAGGAATTCACATGGAACTAAAAATGACAACACTAAAAAAATCTATTTTAGCTGCGAGTATCAGTTTACTCTTTAGCTCAAGCACCTTCGCTGAAGCCGATAACGGGCATAAAATGCACCAGCTTTATCAAGATAATTGCGCCAGTTGTCATGGCTCAGATCATGGTGGTTATTTAGCTCCAGCGTTGAATTCCGAAACCTTAAAGGGTCGTAGCCCGACAGCTTTACGTAGCTTAATTATGACTGGCAGCTTTGAAACATTAATGCCTCCGTTCTTCGGACGTTTATCTGATAATGATATTCGCGCCATGGTGAAACATTTACAAAGTACGCCAAAATTACCCAACCCCGCTTTCACTATTGCAGACATGAAAGCGTCTTTAAAAGTTTATGTACAAGACGAATCTAAACTACCGAATAAACCGACCTTTAAGATCGATAGCATGGACGATATTATCGGCGTTGCTGCTCGAGGTAAATACGGTCGTGGCCAAGGCTCAGAAGCCGTGTTTATTAATAGTAAAACACACCAACAAATCGGCGTAGTACCCACAGTAACGGCCGCACATATCATTGAATTTAGCCCCGCTAATGAGCGCTGGGCTTATGTAAAAACCGATACGGCAGAAATTTATAAAGTCGATTTATATACTATGCAAGCAGTGCGTAGCATTAAAACCGGCTGGAATGGCCCGGGTATCGGTATCTCGCGCGATGGTAAATATCTCATGGCCGGCTCATTTGTACCGCATAACGCTGTTATTTTAAATGCAGATACTTTAGAACCCTTAAAGCAATTTGAATTAGAAGGCATTGATCCTGATGGCAATATGGTCAGTTCTGATTCAGGCATGGTCATTGGCACGCCATTTGCCGATATTTTTGCCATTGCTTTAGAAAATGCCGGTCAAGTTTGGGTTGTGGATTTAAAAGATGATTTTCCCGTCACTAAAATCAAAGATGTCGGCCGTCATTTACATGATGCTTTCTTAACTCATAAAGGCAAAAAATTAATGATTGCCTCGTATGACGACAGCATCGTTACCGCGATTGATTTAGAAAAACGCGAAATTATTAAAAAACTACCCGCCGGTTGTGTACCCCATGTCGGTGGCGGTGCAGCCGTTAAAGTTGATGGACGTACTTTAGGTTTTGGCACTAACTTTGGTACTTGCGATAAAACCGTGGTCAGCGTTTGGGATTTAGATACCATGGAATTGGTTAAACAGGTACCGGTTTCAGGTGGTACAGAATCACCTGCCGCGCATGCCAATGCCCCTTATGTCGCCGTGGACATTATTAGTAAAGATAGACGCGCACGCACCATTCAATTGATCGACAAAAAGACCTTAGAAGTTGTTAAAACTTTAGATGTCGGCGGTCACTCCTACTTCCCTGAGTATAGTGCAGACGGTAAATCGCTGTATGTCAGCGCCGGTTATGCAGGTGATGAAGTAGTGGTTTACGATTCAACATCATTGAAAAAAACAGGTTCCATACAAATGGAAAGCCCAGCAGGTATCTTTTCGCGTGGCCGTGTAAAATATATGACCCGTGGCTTATCACCTGACGAAATGGAGTAAGACCAATGAAACTACTACCTTATTCCCTCGCCGCACTAATGGCTTTTAGCGTTAGCGCGACGAGTCAGGCGGCCAGTATTTATGCTGGCGAAGCTAAAGCGGCGGCCGTTTGTGCACAATGTCATGGCATACGCAAAACAAGCGCAGAAGCGCCCTTCCCGCCTTTAGCCGGACGTGACGAAGCTTATCTGAAAAGCGCTTTAAAGCAATACCGTGATAAAACGCGCGTATCTGATATTATGAACAATATCGCCGGCTCTTTATCGGATCGCGATATTGATAATATTACCTCTTATTACAGTCGCTTGAAGCCTTAACTTTACAGGTAACCAGCTTGGGTTAGCATTAAGCTAACTCAAGCTGGTTCACAGCCTCTCTACATGGAAATACATACACCGACAATTCTTGCCGAGACGTAAATATCCAAAGAATCTTTCTTTCTCCCTAGAATGAGGGTAACAAGCAAATAATCGTCTGTAGGAGTGTTGTTGACGATGAACATATATCCCACTGATAACCAACCTTTACCAGCCATAAATGCGCGTAAAATACTCAAATAAAATATCACTTTCATGGCTGCATTTAATCATATTAAGCTCATGCTGCACCATTACAGCGCCGGCTTTCGCGACTAATCTTCCTCATAATAGGCAAACAGAGCTGCGCAATATGCTTAAGCATGATTGCGGCTCTTGTCATGGATTAACCTTAAAAGGTGGCCTTGGCCCCTCATTATTAGCCCAAGATCTAAGCAATAAGCCTGACGCTTATTTATTAGACACCATACAAAACGGTCGTAAAGGCACAGCAATGCCGCCATGGAAACCTTTTATCACCGAACAAGAAACGCTCTGGTTTATTCAGACTTTACTAAGACAACAACATGATTAAACACTCACTCTCGCGCTTGCACATCACTAAACTAGCGGTATTATTTAGCCTCGCTTTCAGCCAATTCGGCTGCACCGATTTACGCGGCACAGGTGATTTAGGGGTGATTATTGAACGTGAACCCGCAGCAATACAAGTCATCAATACCAGCACAAATAAAAGTATTAGCACAATAACAGAGTTAGGCGATTTATCGCATGCTTCCGTGGTTTATTCTCGCGATGCCCGCTATGCGTTTCTCTTTGGTCGAGATGGCGGTCTAACTAAAATCGATTTACTACAAGATAAAATTGCCAAACGCATTATTCAGGCAGGCAACAGTATTGGCGGCGCTATTTCCCAAGATGGCAAGCTAATTGCTGTTTCTAATTACACGCCGGGCGGAGTAAAAGTTTTCTCTGCCGAAACACTGGCATTAATCGCCGACATTCCAGCCCTGTATGGCGACCAGCAATTGTCCAAAGTCGTGGGCTTAGTCGATGCGCCTGAGCAAAAATTTATTTTCAGTTTATTTGATGCCGGTGAAATATGGGTAGCCGACATGAAAGATCCGGCACAACCAAAAATCGAAAAATTTAAAAACATTGGTAAACAACCTTATGACGCCCTGCTCTCACCTGATGGCCGTTATTATATTGCTGGTTTATTTGGTGATCGTGGCTTAGCTTTATTAGATTTATGGGCACCTGAACAAGGCGTCAAACGCATTTTGCCTGATTACGGTAAAAATGATGAAAAAATGCCCGTGTATAAAATGCCACATTTAGAAGGCTGGGCTATGGCGGGTAATTTAATGTTTGTGCCAGCGGTTGGCCAACATGAAGTCTTAGTCATCGATCAAGCGACTTGGCAGTTAGTTAAACGTATTCCCGTTATCGGTCAACCCGTCTTTGTGATGGCACGTCCCGATGGTCGGCAAATCTGGGTTAATTTTGCCTTCCCCGATAATGCCCAAGTACAAGTTATTGATGCTAAAGAATTGCAGATAGTACAGTCTTTAACGCCCGGAAAAGCCGTGTTACATATGGAATTTACCCCGCGCGGTGAAAACGTTTGGGTGTCCGCGCGCGATGCTAATCAAGTCATTATTTACGACACCCGTAGCTTTAAAGAAATAAACCGTTTACCCGCGAATAAGCCAAGCGGTATATTTTTTAGCTCGCGGGCGCATAAGATGGGGCTGTAAACGCAATGCTCAGCTCATTACACAAACAACTGCTCAATGATTATCAGCAGGACTTCCCGCTATCGCCTACGCCCTATTTAGATATTGCCAATACCTTAGGTGTCAGCGAAGAGCAAGTGCTTGCCGCATTTTCTGCCTTATCAGAGCAGGATTTTATTAGCCGTATCGGGCCGATTATTCAGCCCAACCAACTCGGCATCAGCACGCTGGTGGCTATGGCCATTCCCAAAGCACAACTGAGCAAAATTGCGGATAGAGTCAATCAATTTCCCGAAGTGAATCACAACTATGAGCGCGAACATCATTTTAATCTTTGGTTTGTATTGATTGCCCGTGATCAGCAGCACCTATCAAATGTTATTGCACAGATAGAAAGGCAGACGGGCTTTAAAACCATGCAACTGCCCTTGCTAGAAGATTATTTTATTAATTTAGGTTTTCAACTGGATTTAGAACCTCAAACTGAAGTGCCTCTCGGTAGCGTATGATGGATCCCATAGATTTACAATTAATTGCCGCAGTACAAGAAGGCCTGCCGATTGCTTCGCGTCCCTATGCGCTGATTGCTGAACAGCTAAGTTTAGCCGAAAGCGAAGTCATCAATCGCTTAAGTAAACTCAAACAGCAAGGCTTAATTAAACGCCTCGGTGTCATCGTGAAGCACCGGCGCTTAGGTTATCAGTCTAATGCGATGGTTGTTTTTAATATACCTGATGCCCTAGTCAATCAAATGGGGCTGCGCATCAGTCAGTTTCATTTTATTAACCTCTGTTATCAACGCCCGCGCCATGGGGAACAATGGCCGTATAACTTATTTTGCATGATCCACGGCAAATCCCGCGAAAAAGTATTGCAGCAATTAAGTTATTTAATTGAACACTGCGCTTTAGAAGATTATGCCCATGATATTTTATTTAGCCGTCGCTGTTTTAAACAACGCGGGGCGCTTTACTTTCCGCGTGAAAGTGCCTTTAACCAGGAAAATCCTGCCTAAAGTCACGCCTACTACAACCCAATAAAAACAATAATGGACGAACTAGACCGGGCACTTATTAATACCTTGCAAGATGGCTTTCCTATTTGCGCCTCACCGTATAAAAAAGTAGCCGAAATGCTAGATATCAGCGAACAGGTATTAATTGAGCGCTTACAAGCCTTATTAGATAGTGGCATATTATCCCGCTTTGGCCCGATGTTTCATGCCGAACAAATGGGCGGAGCGCTTACTTTAGCGGCAGTTAAAGCGCCTGAAGATAGCTATGATACTATTACCGAGATCATTAACGCCTTTCCTGAAGTGGCGCATAATTACGCCCGCGAACATACACTAAATATGTGGTTTGTTTTAGCCACCGAAACACCCGAACAAATTCAGCAAGTGATTAGTCAAATTGAAGCTCAAACCGGATTAACTGTATATAACATGCCGAAAATACAAGAATACTTTGTCGGCCTAAAACTGGAAGCCTAATGGACGCCATAGACCGAGAGATCATCAGTGCCAGTCAAGCCGGGTTACCGCTCACCCCCGAACCGTATCAAACTCTTGCTGAACAAATTGGCATTAGTGCTGATGAATTAATGCAGCGCTTAACACACATGCAAGCGCAAGGCATTATTCGCCGTATTGGTGCCATTCCTAATCATTATCGCTTAGGTTATCAGCATAATGGCATGACCGTCTGGGATATCGACGACGCCTTTATTGATAAGCTAGGAGAAAAAGTAGGTGCATTAAACTTTGTCAGCCATTGTTATCATCGCCCTCGCCATTTGCCTGACTGGCCTTACAATTTATTTGCTATGGTGCATGGCAAAACAGCCGAAGCCGCAGCAGTACAAATCCAGCAAATAGCCGACTTACTCGGTGAACATTGCCGCGCACATGAGGTGCTCTACAGCACGCGTATTTTAAAAAAAACCGGTTTAAGGATTAAAAATAATGTTCCGTCTTAGTCAATTTATGCGCGAAGTAGTGCACCCCACTCCACTCAAACCTACGCGCAAACCCGCTGCGCCTGTGGTTATCTGGAATTTAATCCGGCGCTGCAATCTGACCTGCAAACATTGCTATACCACCTCTGCGAATATTGATTTCCCAGGCGAACTCAGTACCGATGCCATATTTAAAGTCATGGATGATTTAAAGGCATTTAAAGTACCCGTGCTGATTTTATCCGGTGGCGAACCTTTACTGCATCCGGATATTTTTACAATTTCTCAACGCGCTCGGGATATGGGCTTTTATGTCGCGCTATCCAGCAATGGCACCTTAATTACCGAACAAAATATCCAACAAATTGCTGCGATTAATTACCAATATGTCGGTGTCAGTTTAGACGGTATCGGGGCAACGCATGATGAATTCCGCCAACAAAAAGGCTCCTTCGACGCCTCTTTACGTGGCATCCATTTATGTCGCGAACAAGGTATTAAAGCCGGTATTCGCTACACCTTAACCCAAGATAATGTGCAAGATTTCCCTGCCATGTTGCAATTAATGGACGATGAAAACTTAGACAAGTTTTACCTATCGCACCTTAATTATGGCGGTCGCGGCAATAAAAACCGCAAAACCGATGCCTTTTTCACTATGACCCGCGAGGTGATGGATACGCTCTTTGAAAAATGCCTGCAATGGGAACAACAAGGACTGCACCGAGAAATTGTCACCGGCAATAATGATGCCGATGCCGTGTATTTTTTACACTGGGTAAAACGTCGTTTTCCAGAACAAGCCACAGCTATTCAAGCCAAACTCGAACAATGGGGCGGCAATGCTTCGGGGGTTAATGTCGCTAATATTGATAACCTCGGCAATGTTCATCCCGATACCTTTTGGTGGCATTATGACTTAGGCAATGTCCAACAGCGCCCTTTTTCAGAAATCTGGCAAGATACGTCCGACCCGCTAATGGCGGCTATGAAGCAATCACCTAGGCCGTTAAAAGGTCGCTGTGCAACGTGTAATTATCAAGCGATTTGCAACGGCAATACTCGTGTGAGAGCACAACAGGTGTATGGCGATGCCTGGGCTGAAGATCCGGGCTGTTATTTAACTGAAGCAGAAATTTAGTTAATTTAAGCAACTCGCTTAGATGGATAAAGACAGGCTGAAACAACGCTGCAAGCAATAAAACCCCTAGTATAGACTGAATATATCGCGGTAATCTTGATTTCTATTGATGACATTAACTGGTGAAAACTTGGCTTGCAATAAACCAGCAGTCCATATACGAAATAACGCAGCGTTTTCCGATATTTACAAAAGAGACTGCCAGCTTAATTGCACATTTCAAGTTGACTGCGCAAGCTATTTAATTCTTAGAATTCAGTTGTCCGCAGGCAGCTAAGACATCATCACCTTTAGCACTTCTTATTAAAGTCGGGATCTTAAACGTATCCAAAACTTCTTTAAACTTTTCAACTTTGTCCAAATCTGGACGCTTGTAATATGATCCCGGAAATGAGTTAAAAGGAATTAAGTTTATATAAGCACTTTTACCAACCAAGATTGCCCCCAATTCTCTAGCATCCTCTGGAGAATCATTAAAATCTTTGATTAGAATATATTCATAAGTAATAAACTGCTTTTTATTTAAAGGTATTTTATCAATATAGCTCAATACTTTATCTAGCGGGTATTTTTTATTAATGGGAATAAGCTCATTTCTCTTTTCTGTAAAAGGCGAATGCAGCGATAGCGCAAGGTTCACGCCAGGAATTTCGAGGCTCCATCGTTTAAGACCTGGAATATAACCCGCCGTTGAAATAGTAATTTTTTGCACACCAATTGACGTTCCGTGTTGTGCTAAAAATATTTCGCAGGCTTTTTTCACTGCATCAAAATTATGTAAAGGCTCGCCTTGCCCCATAAATACAATATTTAAAACCCGCTCTTCTCCCGACCTGTTTTTTGCTAACCAACGCCAAGCCTGTAGAAACTGACCCACCATTTCACTAGCCGTCAAATTCCTTTTAAGCCCTTGTGTTCCAGTAAAACAAAAAGAACAATTCATGGCACAACCAACCTGCGATGAAAGGCAAATAGAATATTTATTATGGAACGGAATTAGAACTGTTTCAATTTTATGACCATCTTTAAGCTTAAAAAGAAATTTTACCGTTCGATCCTTTGATTCATGAACCGTATCCACTTCAGGTAGAGAAAAGTCAAAATTGTCTTGAAAAAAGATCAATGAATCTTTGGCAATATTTTCATAGCATTGAGTGCTTTGTTTTTTCTTATAATGCCAATTAAAAAGAACTGCCGCGGCTGAACTGTTTAAATTATTCTGCTTTAGAAGCATTTCTAAATCAGAATAATTTAGATCATAAAAGGATGGCTTCAAAAATATCTCCTTGTCATATCAATCTTTTACCCATACTAAAATAGCTTGAATCATTAGATTTAATATCGTAATTATATGGAACCTGTATTATTATTTGTCCTCCTCATCCATAGGTATCTACACAAGTCTTAAAGCTTTCTCCAGAGGGAGAAGGTTGGATGAGGGGAAATAGATAAAGCCTTGATTTTATTCTCCTCACCCCGACCCTCTCCAGCAGGAGAGGGAGTAACTTTACTTTTTAATTCATTGTATTTAAAAGTATAAAAGTTGTGTAGATACCTATGCTCCTCATCCCAACTTTCTCGCTCAGAGAGAAGGAGATAAGTAGAGGGCCTCTGCATATTTACGTATTATTTTAAAGATGTGAAGCATTTTCGTAAGCCGTATGAGGCTTGCAGAATACGCGAAATCGTCATATACACTACCTCACTTTTCGAGTGATGCCTTTACATGCGCGCTATGGCTTTTCACAACCCAGGGGCATTATGCGACAAATATAGGCATTGAAAAGCACCTAAGCCAATATATTGGGTGATAAATATAGAGTTGAAAAAGCACCAACCCAACGGGTTCGGAGCTTTAAAACACCCAAATTATTCGTTTAGCTCTAGGAAAAATAAAACTGAATTTTAAGCAAAAAAAAACCTCTAAGCTAAAAGCTTGAGGTTTTTAATATGGCGGAGCGGACGGGATTCGAACCCGCGACCTCCGGCGTGACAGGCCA
>JACUUF010000075.1 GCA_014859465.1 Methyloprofundus sp. | reverse complement strand
CCCACTACCCAAATTTCAATGCAACTCGAAATTTTGTGTGGCCGTTATCAGGCTTGTGGAATAAAGGAAGGGGAATAAATTGCTCTTCCTGTATTTCGTAAACTCCATACAGGCTGCATTAGAGAGTAAACTTTCGGATATTATTAAGTTTGCATGCTATCAGCTTGATGGGGCGCGGTGTGTTAATGTCCAACAAATTTTCTATTTGCACGGTAATTTCTAGTAGCTGGTATAGAGTTTACGAAATATGCAAGATCAATGCTTAGTTAGAGTTGCGGTTAAATGGGTTTATTAGTTGGTGTTGTTGATTTTTTTTCTACATTTTCAGTTACGGTGTTAAGTAGGAGCATTCTATTAAAGTTAGCCATGGTCAAGCCTAAGCATTTACTGCGTAAATCAGCTCGAGATGACTTTATCCGTTTGCCTCCGCCTGACTCACTAGGGAGGGCTAAGTTTTCTTGGCTCAGCCATTCTTCAAGTTGCTGTTTGTTATTGAAAACAATGCACTCACCGGCAATGGACAGGTTGCCCGATTGCTTGTGCGGCTTACCTGTTGTTGTCTTATCGCTACTGAAATATCTAAAACCATAGTACTGCTTCATTTAATTACCTTGTTATTATTTTTGTTACTTTTATGTTTTATAGTTACTAAATGAGCTGTTAATGTGAGGGCTTAATCAAACTTAGCGGCACTTTTAGTTTTGTTGTTGTTTAAGCCGCGAGTACTGTCCTGGCTTTGACTGTTTGTAAAAACAGCGCCGCTTAAATTAGCATCGGTAAAGTTTGCTTCGCGTAATTTAGCTGAGCTGAAATCGACCTTGCTAAGATTGGCTTTGGTGAAATTAGCGGACGTTAATTCTGCCGATAATAGGCTAGCATTTGCTAAATTAGCCTGTGTTAAATTAGCAAAGCGCATACTGGCGCGGCCTAAATCGGCATTTTGTAGGTTGGCATTCGTTAAATTAACTTTATTCAGGTTAACGCGCATTAAACCCATGGGCTGGTTTTTCATGTCAGCCCCCCATCTAACATTAGATAGATTGGCATTGCTCATATTCGAATTATCTAAATTGGCGATAACCCGGCTGTCGCTAAAATTGCTATTGCTTAAATCAGAGTGCATCATGCTCACCCCGAAAATACTGGCTTTTGCTAGATTGGCGCCGGATAAATTAACACCTGTCATAACAGTTAAATCTAAAACTAAGCCAGATAGATTGCTTTTGCTTAAGTTTGCGCCGCGTAAATCAGCGCCCCATAAATCAGCGTTGCGCAAATCCATATTAGATAAATCCACGCCTTTTAAGTCTTTGCGCCTTAAGTCGGCAGGTTTATCTGAGCTGGCTTGCTTTAATAATTGCTCAACTTGTTGGCGTGTTAAATCGGCACTGTAGGCAATATTAAAGGCTGTACTAGATAATAGCAGGCTAAGTGCCAATAGTCTTTTTTTCTGATGTTTCATGGGTGATGCTCCGGTATGAAATATAAGTGTAAGTAACTAAGGGCTTGCGTGCTACTTGTCTTAGAAAAATAGTCAGCAGCGATGTTAAAGATGGACTAAAGTCCCGCTCCGCCTTTTATTTTGGTATGTTATTTAAAAAAGACCTAATTGCACTTGTGCGACTTCAGACATCATTTCGCGTGACCAGGGTGGGTCTAATACTACTTCGACATTGACTGATTTAACGCCGGGTAATGCGCGTACTGCTTTTTCCACATCGCCTTGAATAACGGGGCCCATGCCACAGCCAGGTGCGGTTAGCGTCATCATAATATGGACGTCATTTTCGCCTTTAGCGACGCTTTCGACCTTGCAATTATAAACCAGTCCTAAGTCAACAATATTAACCGGTATTTCAGGATCATAAACAGTTTTCATGACTTCCCAGCAGTTCTTTTCTACGGCTTGGGCGCTGTTTTCTGAGACTAGCGTATGTAATTCATGTACTTCTTTGCCAAGGGCGTCGGCATCGGTACTGGAAATTCTCACCATATGGCCGTGTTCAGTGACAACCGTGTAGTTATTACCTAGGGCTTGGTGAATGGTCACTTGTTTGCCTTTGCTAAGCGTGCCATGGTTTCCATCGGGGATAAGAACAACGTTTACATCACGCGTTAAGATGATAGTTTCTCTTTCAGACATTGTCGTATTTACTATAGTTTAAAGGTTCGAGCATCAATAGTTTGCCCAGTTGTAGCGATGCTTTTATTGCTGAATAAATACAGATAAGCTGGAATTATTTCAGCCATGGTGGGCAGTTTATGTTTATCTTCGGCAGGAAAGGATTTTTTGCGTAAGGGTGAATCAATAGGGCCGGGAATTAAAGTGTTTACTCTAATTTTTCCGGCATCTTCGAGTTCGTCGGCTAAAATTTTTGCATAGCCGTCTAAGGCAATTTTGGATACACCGTAAGCACCTAAATAGGCTTTGGGTTCGCGAGTAAATGAGTCGCCAGTGAAAACAATCGAAGCATGCTCGGCTTTTTGTAAAAGCGGTAGCAATACTTGCGTTAATAAAAATGGCGCATTTAAATTAACATTGAGCGTGTGTCCCCAAGCGAAAGTGTCATGAATCGCGATGGGGGTAAAAGCATTTAACTCTGCTGCGGAGTGCAATACACCGTCTAAATGCCCAAATTTTTGTTCGATAGCTTCAGCGAGTTCATGGTATTGGACTTCTGAAGCGCCCGCTAAATCAAAGGGATACAGGATAGGCGTCGGTGCATGCGTGGCAATGATGGCATCATAGACTTTTTCCAGTTTAGGAATGCTTTTGTCTAATAAAATAATCGTTGCGCCTTGCTCGGCAAGCGCAAGTGCAGCGGTGCTACCTAAGCCACCTCCCGCACCCGTAATAAGGATTGTCTGCTTAGTTAAAGGCATGGCTATGATTTTTTATCCAATGTGAGATTTCGTCGGGGTGATGCACTAAGGCGTCAGCGCCCCAGTCTTGTGGTTGATCATCAGGTTTTAAATAACCATAAGTTGCCGCTAGGGTTTTCATGTTGGCGGCTTTTCCGGCGCTGATATCGTGTGCAGCATCTCCAATATATAGGCATTCTTCAGGAATGACTTGTATTTGTTGGCAGGCGGTGAGCATGGGCTCGGGATGCGGTTTACTATGCGCTGTTGTGTCACCGCAGATAATTGATGCAGCTCGCTGAGTTAGGCCTAATGCATGCATTAGCGGGTGGGTCATGCGTTCGCGCTTATTGGTAACCACTCCCCAAGGAATGCCTTTTTTTTCAAGCGCTGTTAATAACTCAGGTATTCCGGGAAAAAGATGCGTGTGAACCGCGATATGAGCCTCGTAATAGTTTAACAGCCACTCTAACATCTCTGTTTTTAAGTTGTCAGAGGCCGCTTTTTCTAATGACTGTTCGATCATGACTGCGGCACCATAAGAAATGTACGGTGTAACCGCGGCAACAGAGACGCTAGGGAATTGGAAATTCTCTAGCGCTTTGTTTAGTGCTGCGGTAAGGTCTGGCGCTGTATTTAATAGAGTGCCATCTAGATCAAACAACACACAAGATAAGTTGAACGAGTTGCTCATAGGGTTATTTTGGGCGTTTAAACGCCGCTATATAATTAATATCAATATCATCGCTTAAACTAAAGTTTTTAGTTAAAGGGTTGTAGTGAATACCAATCATAGCTTGTAATTCCAAGCCGGCATCACGTGCTGATTGGCTTAGCTCAGAAGGTTTGATAAAAGTTTTATAGTCGTGCGTGCCAGCAGGCAGCATTTTTAAAATATGCTCGGCGGCAACAATCGCCAATAAATAAGCCTTAGGCTTGCGGTTTAGGGTCGAGAAAAAAACATAGCCGCCGGGTTTGACCATTTTTGCGCAAGCCGCAATAACAGAGCCTGGCTTAGGCACATGCTCTAGCATTTCCATACATACCACATGATCAAAGCTAGCAGGTTCTGCTTCTGCTAATGCTTCAGCGCTGATTTTTTTGTAATGTGTTTTAACGCCTGACTCTAAGCCATGTAAATCGGCAATATCAATTAAGTCTTCACTTAAATCGATACCTAACATATCCGCACCTTTTTTAGCTAAGCCTTCGGTTAATATGCCACCGCCACAGCCTACATCAACGATGCGCATGTTTTGCGGGCTGATGAACTTTTGGATAAAACTTATGCGTAGCGGATTAACGTCATGCAGAGTTTTAAACTCCCCATTTCTATCCCACCAGCGTTCCGCTTGTGAGCCAAATTTATTGATTTCGTGTAAATGTACGTTTTCAGATGCTGTCATGATGTTAGAACCGAATTGATTTTGGCTATAGTATACTGGAATACTAGGTTATTAAAATATGCCATTTAATAAAAACCGTAAACTCTTATAAGAGACGAATTTTGATTAGCGGTATAATACTCGATTTACTATTTTACAGGTTTTAACTATATAGTGGGACGAATAGCAATATTTACCGATGATCCGGGCTGGCACGGTAAACAATTAAAATTAGCCTTTGCCGCTCGTGGTTATGTGGCTGAATATGTGTCGTTGACTGAGTGTCGCATTGTTGTTCAAGAAGGGGCTTTGCCACTTTATATTCCTGGCTTTGAGCAAGCTTTGCCAGAGGCTGTTTTTGTGCGTGGTGTGCCGGGCGGATCTTTGACTGAAGTCGTGCTTTATCTGGATATTTTACATGCACTGAAAATAATAGGCATCCCTGTTTATAATGATGGGCATGCCATTGAGCGCAGTGTCGATAAGGGGATGACCAGCTTTTTATTGCAACAGTATCAATTGCCTACGGCACAGACTTGGGTATTAAGGGATAGGACTCAGGCATTAGAGATCGCTGAGCGAGAATTAAAACTGGGTCATCAGTTGATTACTAAGCCTATTTTTGGCTCGCAAGGCGAAGGTATACGCCGCATTGAGAAAACGACGGATTTATTTTGGCTGGCGCATAGTCAAGGTGTTTATTATTTGCAGCGTTTTGTGCCCTGTGCGGGTGAAGGTTATTCTGATTGGCGTGTCTTTGTTGTTCATGGCAAAGCTATTGCAGCTATGCGCCGGCGTGGTATTCACTGGTTAAATAATGTCGCGCGTGGAGCCTCCTGCGAGGCCTTGCCATTAGATAATGCCATGGCTGAATTGGCAGTAAAAGCAACCGCGGCATTGCAGATGAATTATGCGGGTGTCGATATTATTTGTACTCGCGAAGGCGGTTATAAAATTATTGAAGTCAATAGCATTCCGGCTTGGAAGGGCTTGGAAGGGGTTTGCGATATTAATGTGGCCGAGATTCTAGTTGATGATTTACTTAATGATTGTCAATTTGAAAGTCAGGGAGTCGAAGCGGCATGTTGAGTCAACAACAATTAAGTACCGCCTATCAATATGCTTGTGAAGTTGAATTACAGGCTTTTAAGCCTGGAAATGTTAGTATTTATGCTGATGGTCATGATATGACAGTCGAAGATTTTCGGGTCAGTGCCGAGCAAAGTGCCGCGCCTATTAGCAATATTAATTATAGCTTAGGCGAGCGAATTTATTATGCGGTTAAGGCGACGCGTGACGCGGTTGGATGTAATACTAACCTAGGTATTATCTTGTTAAGTGCACCTTTATTAATGGCCGCGCAAAAAGTACAAACTGCGGATCAATTAAGAGTGCAGCTTGCAGAAATTCTAACAAATACCACAGTGACTGATGCAATGTGGGTTTTTCGTGCTATCGCCTTGGCTGCTCCCGGTGGTCTGGGAGAGTCAAAACAACAAGACGTAGCGCAAAAGCCTAGTGTGACGCTGACTCAAGCAATGCAAATCGCTAGCGACAAAGATAGAATCGCGTTGCAGTTCACAACAAATTATAAAGATGTTTTTGATTTTTTAGTTTTAAGGTATAATTTGGCATTCAATCAATGGGGTGATGCAGGTTGGTCTGCTGTTGCGGTGTTTAGCGCAATGTTGGCTAAATATCCTGATAGTCATATTGAGCGAAAGTACGGCAATCTCCACACTAGGATGGTGATGGATACGATGGCTTTGGTTGATGATAAGTTGTCTGAAGCTAAAAAACCTGAGCAATTAGTAGACTATTTGAAAATAATAGATACGAAGTTCAAGTTAGCCGGAATTAATCCAGGGACAACAGCTGATTTAACCGTAGTAACCGTTTTAACTGTACAGTTGCAACAGCTACTCGCTTAAAGAAGACTGTTTGTTTGGTTTATGGGTTATTGTCATCCAATAAATAGTAGTACTTGGGGGCATTTTTAATGTCAATTTTAGATAGAATTTTTTCATTTTTTTCTGAGGATAAAAGTAGCATGGCTAAAATCAACAACTTACGCGTAGGTGAATCTTTAAACGGCGACGGAAACGAAGTTGCTCACATTGACTTAATGATGGGACCTCGTGGTTCAGCTGCTGAGTCTGCTTTCGCAAACTGCTTAACAAACAACAAAGATGGTTTTTCTAGCCTTCTAGCTGTTGTTGCTCCTAACCTTATGGTTAAGCCTGCAACTGTTATGTTTAACAAAGTAACAATCAAAGGTTCTAAGCAAGCTGTGCAAATGTTTGGTCCTGCTCAACGTGGTGTTGCAATGGCTGTTGCTGATTGTGTTGAAGATGGAACTATCCCAGCTGATGAAGCTGATGATTTATTCATCTCTGTTGGTGTTTTCATTCACTGGTTAGCTGAAGATGATGCTGCTATTGAGAAAAACAACTATGATGCAACTAAAGCATCTATCAAAAATGCTGTAGCTGGTACGCCAACTGCTGCTGAAGTTGTTGCTCAAAAATCTACTGCAAAACACCCATTCGCATCTAACAACGTATAATTTATACGCTGTAACTGCTTGGGAGAATGCCTCGGTTTACCGGGGCATTTTTTTGCCTGATGCTTTTGTTTTTTGTGCCATAACAAGAAAGGATGCTTGTAACAGCCCTGTTTATCTTTGTTATTTAGCCACAACATCCATCACTGATATGAATAGGGTCTTTTTTATGCGAACTGCCTTTGGTTTGGTCAGTAGACCTTAAAGAGCCAGGTTCGGCATTCCATGGGCATGTTGCAAAATCTTCAGCTGGCTCAATGCCAATAAAATCTTCGCCATACGCTCCGCTGGTTAATAACGCATACATTTTGTCAGAAACTGCCATACGAATCCCTTTGAAGTAGGCATAACCGTCATCATCATAGACCTCGGAATAAGGGCCGCGATAAATCACTGCATGACCTCGGTCTTGCGCCATTTCTTCTTTGGGCTTTATTGCCGTAATGGTGACTGAGCGAAATTCGATGTCTTCTACTACTTGCCAAGGCTCGCTTGCCCATTTGTCATAAGCGACTGCGACAAAACCTGCGTTAACAAAAGCTTCTAAAAACGCATGTTCTTGCAGAGCGCCAGAAATGCAACCACTCCAGAGTTTTTGGTCTTTTTTCATGTGCGCCGGCACAAATTCATCGCTGACAATATCTGCAATAGCAACGCGGCCACCTGGCTTAGTAACACGAAAAATCTCTTTAATTAGCTTTTCTTTGTCGCTGTCATGAACGAGATTTAAGACGCAGTTAGAAATGACTAAATCAATAGAGCTATCTTTAATTAACGGGTTTTCAGTGCGCTGCTGTTCCTGCCAAGTACGTAATGAAATCACATCTTGAGAGCTGTGAATGGGATTTTCCGCTAGGTGAGCATCTAAGGCTTGTAAATCTAGGGCTAGATCTTGGATTTGTCCTTTAACAAATGCAACACGATCTGAACCAATTTTTTCAGCCATTTTAGCTTGATATTTTCGTGCTAAACCAAGCATGTCGTCATTCATATCGACACCGATGACTTTACCTGACTTGCCGACTAATTGCGCCGCCATATAGCATATTTTGCCAGAGCCAGAGCCTAGGTCTAAAACAATATCACCTTTTTTTACATAGCGTGAAGGGTCGCCGCAGCCGTAATCTTTATCGATAATTTCTTGTGGTAAAATTGCGAGTAATTCACGATCATAATCGACAGGGCAGCATAAATCCGCTTGTTGAGTTTGAGCACCTTCAGAATAGCGTTCAAAGACGCCGGTTTCGACAGACATATAAAGTATTTCCTTTGGATAAGGTTGGTGTTGGTTATTGTAACGAAAAAAGCAAAAAGAGTGAGAGCTGGATTTGTAGGTCATTTGCTAAGAAAAGAGGCAGCAGAGGGTCGGTTACTGCGCACTAAAATAGATATTAGCGTAATAGCTATGTGCTGTCCCTGATGAATTATCGGTATCAGTCATAATAGCCGTAGCATCAATATAACGTATATCTTCCCCAAAAATCTTGTTTAAATCTTTGAGTACATTGCGTTTTTCGGTGTGCCATTGCTGTATTGCATCATCGCCTGAGCGAACAGCAAGCATCATAACATGTTCACCGGCAAATGGATTTGGCCAGATTGTATTTTTTGGTGAGCTGTTTGCCCAGACATAGTTGATCGCTTTGCTTTTCCAAAAGAACCACTTGTTTTCGCTGATAAGGTAGATCCGAGCGACAAAATCATCGCCTTGTTTACTTTGTTCATTACTAATGGCGAGTTTTTTATCAATACGCCATGACCAGTTCAAATAAGGGGTTTTGTGTAGATCTATACGAAGTTGTTTATATAAACTTGATGCGCTGGCGGTGCTTTTAGCTTGAACTACCGCTTGTTTATCAATAGAGATTATTTGATACTGAGTTTCTCCTTTAAATGATTTTTGTTGCCAATCGCTCAATTGCAGACTGGAAAAGTTACTGATGGGAATGCTTATTTCTTGAGCTTGAAGTGCTGGATAGATTAATGCCAATAATAGTACGACAGACTTTAGTGCGCTAAGTGGGGACATTAGTTTATAGAGGCGCTTTGGACATGGGAAACAATTATCGTTCTGCTTCAAACGCGAGCGCTTCTAATTTATTCAGTACGATAACACTAGCAGATTCCATTTTTTCTAGTGCGCTTAAAGAGGCTTGTTTATCGCCCTTGTGAAATGCATCGATCGCCGCTACGCCATTTTGATGAACATCTTTATGTGGCTTTTCTAAATCCCTAAAGCTGGATGAATGAGAGAAATTACTGTTACCTTCTCCTTGATAATACCATTTCCCTAAGCGGCAATTAAGGTGGCTAGCGAAGTCAGCGGTTGTTTTTTTAGATACGTCCATGATTACTTTGTAAATTTCCATCTTATAAATTAAGTGATCCAGCTTTACAACTTCAACGAAACTACGCAATGCGCTGCCAGTAATTGCCTCTTGCATGCTTCCGGATAAGTGCACCAATTCTTGCATTTGTCTGCTAGCTTCTATTCCCGTTTCGCCAAATTGTGCAGAATCTGCGGCTACTTTGCCCATTTGATTTTTCGCTGCATCAGTTTCGTTACGAATAGTGCCAACTAGGCTTTCAATATCCGTTGTTGCATCATTGGTGCGTTTGGCTAATGTTCTGACTTCATCGGCAACCACGGCAAATCCTCGCCCATGCTCACCCGCGCGAGCTGCTTCAATGGCGGCATTGAGTGCAAGTAAATTGGTTTGGTCGGATATATTTTTAATAAGGTTAATAATCCCTTCAATATCGGCCGCGCTACGATTTAAGCCATCTACAGTATTTGCTGTTTCTCGTGTGTCTGCAGCCATATGGGTAAGTGAGCTGGAGATTTTATTGACCACACTGTGAGTGGTCGTTAGTACGGTTGATGTTTTCTTGGAGTTATCACGTTCGGTTAACATCGTCGCTGAAAGTGATGCTAAAGACGTTTGCATCATCAGCATGGATGAGCTAAATTCTTGGAATAAGACAAACAGGCCTTGATGGAAATTTTCAGTATCGTGGGTATTTTTAATTTCTTGTAATAAGCGACAATTTTCAGTACTTAAGCCATCAATTTCTAGGCTTAAAGATTGATTTTTGTTTTCTAATTGAGCAATTTTTTGTTCAGCTTCAAATAAGGCTTTTTTATTGAAAAAAACACTCGGTTCTCCAGGCTAAGTAAATTATATTTCGCTTATATTACGCGTCGTCTAGTTTTATGGCAATTATTTAAATGTATGGATAGTGGTTGTCATTATCCTAATAAATAAGAGGTTGCTAATTTATTTGACGATCATGTACAGTGCAGTCAAGTAAACTTAATTATCTTAATCTTATGATCCCAATTAGAGATACTGCCCCATGCTATATCAAGCCCTATGTAAGTTGGGCGTTAATATTTATTTGTAGTAGCCTATTTGTCTTATTGGAAGTGTCCCCTGAGCGTTATCATCGCTATATTATTTATATTTATGGCATGGTTCCTGCGCGCTATACTCATCCTGAGTGGGCCGTGGCTATGGGTTATCCTGCTGACTATTATTTGTCTTTTTTGACCAATTTATTTTTGCATGGTGGCTGGTTGCACTTAATAATGAATATGTGGTTTATCTGGATTTTTGCCGATAATGTCGAAGACAGAATGGGGCATGGCCGGTTTATTGTGTTTTATTTGCTCTGTGGGCTTATTGCTACTTTTGTACAATGGCAGTATACGCCCGAAGTTGTCAATCCTGTTGTCGGTGCTTCGGGAGCAATAGCCGGGGTTTTAGCCGCGTATTTTTTTCTTTACCCTTATGCAAGAATTATACTTTGGGTACCGATTTTATTGTTGCCCATTTTCATTGAAATTCCTGCCATTGCTTTTATAGGGGTCTGGGTTATCTTTCAAATGCAAAATGCAAGCACGGCAGCTTTGTTCTATGGTGGCGCAACAGATGTTGCATTATGGGCGCATTTAGGTGGATTTTTGGCGGGTATCGTTTTATTTCGCTTCTTTCTTAGAAAAGATTATCCTGAATAATTTCCTTTAAGGTATAATTGGCGGCTAAAATTATTATAAAAAACTCAACGAGTGGATTGCATGGTCTACTTTAAAGTTATTATTAGGAAGTTGAATTCAAATGAAAAAAATTAATGTTGCTTTAGTTAGACTTATTCAGTTTGTAGTTTTTGTTATTTTTACCTTTATGGTTATTGCTTATTTTGGTGCAATGGTATTGATCCCATTAGATGCATTGGTAATGATTACTAAACTATTGGGTTTATTTGGCTTAAATACTTTTATTGGAGCATTAATCGGGCTTCCTATTGTTGGTTTTTTAGGCAAAATCGTTTATCAAACACCGGGCTTAATCGCGATGGTTACAGAAACGGGTATAGATCTTATTAAAGTAGGTAAAGATAAAGTTGAAGCATTCAATCATATTGCGGCATCAGTTAAATAATTAACCTGAGTTCGGGATAAGAAAATCCCTTTAATATCTAGTTGTTACAGTTATATTTATGTATTTTTGTCTAAAAATACAAATAATCTTGGATTTTTAAGTCGCCTTTTAAGGGGGTATCTGCATGATTTGGCTAGGAAAATCATGGAAATATAAAAATCCCCTTTAAAATCAATAACTATTATCCCGAACTCAGGTTAATTAACTGGCAGCTTCGCTGTCTTTTGAAAAGGTTCATATCCTAAGGATATGAACCTTTTTTTATTATTCTAAGGGCAGGACATGCCCGGCTCGCCTGCCAAGTGAACGGTGCTGTCATGCCGTCAGCAACAGGAACTCACCGAAGCGACTCATGCATAGCTGCTTGAGCGCCGTAGGAATCCCTGTCCTTTAGGGCGGGGAGGATGTCAAGTCTATAGATTATGAAACATTTGCACCTACAGTTGAATGGGTTTTTGCAGGGCGTTGGATTTCGACCCTTTGTGTATAGATTGGCCAGTCAATATCAGCAAAAAGGCTGGGTCGCCAATACCAGTTCTGGAATTAGTTTACATATACAAGGTGCTCCTGATTTACAGCAAAAATTTTTAGCTGAGTTAAAAGTTAATTTACCGCCTTTTGCGCAAATAAAATCACTAACTAGCAAATCGCTCCCCTTAAAAAATTTCCCACAGTTCACTATTAAGGCTAGTCAATTCGACGGCCAAGCCTCATTATTTGTATTGCCTGATATTGCCACGTGTCCTGAATGTGTGGCTGAATTATTCGATCCTACCAGCCGATATTATCAATATCCCTTGATTAGTTGTTGTCAGTGCGGCCCACGTTATAGCATTATGCGGCAGCAGCCCTATGATCGAGCGCGAACTACAATGGCTGATTACTCTTTGTGCGCTGCTTGCCAGCAAGATTTTAGCAGTCCTGAAAATAGACGGTTTCATGCGCAAACAATTGCCTGTTCTGACTGCGGGCCTGCATTGCAGTGGATCGATGCACAAGGGCGAGAGTTAGCGACTAAAGACATTGCTTTAGCAAGCTGTATAGAGCAATTACAGGCAGGAAAAATCGTTGCTGTTAAAGGCATCGGTGGCTATCAGCTTTTAGTTAATGCGCAGGATGAAGTGGCCGTTGCACGATTACGGCGTAAAAAAATGCGTCCAGCTAAGCCCTTTGCCTTATTAGTAACTGATTTAGCTATGGTGCAATCTTTATGTGAGCTAAATAAGCAAGAGCAACAAGCTTTGCAGTCAGCTATGGCGCCCATTGTACTGCTGAAAAAACACGCAAATATAAGCCAATATCAGGCGGTTGCACCGAATAGTCATTTATTGGCCGTTATGCTGCCTAGTTCAGGCTTGCAACATCTTATTATGCAAGCTTTTGGGCAGCCTCTTATTGCGACCAGTGCCAATCGCGCGGGTGAGCCAATTTGCATAGCTGATCAACAGGCTTTAGCAACTTTGGCGGGTATTGCTGATTATTATTTAATGCATGGCCGCGTCATTCAGCGTGCTTTAGATGATTCTATAGTGCGCGTGATAGCCAATAAACCCCGAGTTTTGCGTCGTGCTCGGGGTTATACGCCATTACCCATTGCTTTATCAGTTGGCAGTAACACGCTTGCATTGGGGGCGCATTTAAAAAGTAGCTGGGCCTTAAGTTATCAAGGCTATGTGTTGCTGAGTCAGTATTTAGGCGACCTGCATAGCTTGGCAAGCCAAGAGCACTTTAAGCAGTCATTGATTGATGCTCAGGATTTTTATGCTGTGTCAGCCAAACAATTAATCCATGACCAGCACCCTGATTATTTTACCAGTCACTATGCCGCGCAAAGTGATTTGCCTAATATGGCAGTTCAACACCATCATGCGCATGCTTTTTCTTGTATGGCTGAGCATCAATTAAAGCCGCCGGTATTAGCTATTACTTGGGATGGCACTGGTTTAGGTGAAGATTACCGCAGTTGGGGAGGGGAATCTTTTCTGATTCAAGCCAAATCCATTCAACGTTTTGCGCATATTAAGCCCTTATTATTAGTCGGTGGCGATAAAGCTAATCAAGAGCCGCGTAGAGTAGCGATAGCTATTCTTTATCAATTATTGGGCGAACAATGGCAAGCGGAAGTCAGGCATCTTAGTTGTGTGCAAACCTTTACCGCTAATGAATTGCAGCTGCTAGCGATGGCTTTAGAAAATAAGCTAAACACGCCACAAAGTAGTAGTATGGGACGATTATTTGATGCCGTCGCAAGCCTATTAAATCTTTGCCAAATGAATGGATATGAAGGGCAGGCGGCAAGTTGTTTGGAAGCGGTTGCTTCTTTATCGAGCACTACTGAAATCTATGCTTGCCCATTTATATCAGGACAGTCGCCGATTATTATTGATTGGCAGGAAATGTTTCAGCAGATTTTAGCTGATTTACCCGTGTTAAGCGCTGCTCTGATTGCTGCAAAATTTCATAATACTTTAGCGGATATTATTTTACGCATCGCTCAGCAAGCAGGCGAAAAGCTGGTTGTTTTAAGTGGTGGTTGTTTTCAGAATGCGACTTTAACTGAAAAAGTGCATCAAGTATTAGAGGGTGCAGGTTTTCAGGTCTATAGCCATGAACAAGTTCCGAGCAATGATGCGGGGCTGGCTTTAGGGCAGTTATACTATGCCCATTGTTATAACAACGAATGAGAGAGACTTATGTGTTTAGCCGTACCCGGTAAAGTTATTAGTATGAGCGATGGCGATTCACTCAGCCGTACAGGACAGGTTGAATTTTCAGGGATTAGTACGCAAGTTAGTTTAGCTTATGTACCTGAAGTGCAGATCAATGATTATGTGATTGTTCATGCTGGCTTTGCCATTTCAATTTTAGATCAAGACGAAGCAGAACAAAGCTTATTAGCCTTTGCGCAAATAGATGCTTTAATGGATTAGTATTACAATTTATCTCATTCCCAAGTTGGAGCTTGGGAATGAGATAAAAAATGTTGGAAAATATAATTAATTGCAATGGGATTAAGGCAGATGAAATTTGTAGACGAGTACCGAGATCCTAAAACCGTAAAAAAATGGGCGCAAGCCATTGCTGGTATTAGCACGCAACCTTGGACGATTATGGAGGTGTGTGGTGGGCAAACGCATAGTATTATTAAACATGGTTTAGACCAAATATTACCTAATAATATAAATCTAGTTCACGGCCCTGGCTGTCCGGTATGCGTTACCCCGATGGCTTATATAGATAAAGCATTAGCCATTGCGCAGCAAGAAAATGTCATCCTTTGCTCGTTTGGCGATATGTTGCGTGTGCCAGGTTCGCAGGATGATTTGTTAAGTTTAAAATCACAGGGCGCAGATATTCGCATTGTTTATTCGCCGCTTGATGCGCTTAATTTGGCAGCAGACCATCCAGACAAACAAATTGTATTTTTCGCCGTGGGTTTTGAAACCACGGCACCAACTTGTGCCTTAGCCATTTATCAAGCGCAACAACGGGCTTTAACTAATTTTTATATGCTTGTTTGTCATGTGCGCGTGCCGCCTGTTATGCAAGCTTTATTAAATGCGCCTGATAATACCGTGCAAGGCTTTTTAGGTGCAGGGCATGTGTGCAGTATTATGGGCTATCATGAATATCATCCGATCAGTGAGCAATATAAGGTTCCGATTGTTATTACCGGTTTTGAACCTGTGGATATATTGCAAGGCATCTATCAATGCGTAAAGCAATTAGAAGCAAACACTTATCGTGTTGAAAATCAATTTAAACGCGTGGTCACCGAGCAAGGAAATCTCACCGCCCAGCAACTTATGCAACACGTTTATGTAACAGTCGATCGACAATGGCGTGGCATGGGGAATATCGCTAATAGTGGCTTAGCCTTAAGCCCTGAATATGATAATTGGAATGCCGAAAAACATTTTGCCGTAAGCGATATTCAGCCTAATGAGCCCAAAGAATGTCGCAGTGGTGAAATTTTAAAAGGCCTGATTAAGCCGGCACAGTGCCCCGCATTTAATACTACTTGCACACCTGAGCACCCGCTTGGCGCAACAATGGTCTCTTCAGAAGGCGCTTGCGCCGCTTATTATCGTTACCGACGTTATCAAAATGACTGAAATAAAACTAAACTGTCCTATGCCATTACATTATCAGCACATCGTCATGGCGCATGGCGGTGGTGGGCGCTTAATGCAGCAATTATTGGATGACGTAGTGCAGCCGATTTTTAATAATCCGATCTTAGCGCAAAAAAATGATAGTGCTATTTTACCGATTAATAGCGCAAACATCGCTTTTACCACCGACTCTTATGTTGTTAAACCGCTTTTCTTTCCCGGTGGTGATATAGGCAAGCTCGCTGTCTGTGGGACATTAAACGATTTAGCCATGAGTGGCGCAAAACCTTTATACCTCACTTGTTCGTTGATTTTAGAAGAAGGTTTTGCCATTAAGGATTTACGCCGCCTATTAACTTCTATGCAAGCAACAGCCAGTGCTGCAGGCGTGAGTATCGTTACTGGGGACACTAAAGTCGTCGAACATGGTAAAGCCGACGGGGTGTATATTAATACCGCAGGGGTGGGTATTTTAGAAACCAAGCAAACGATTAATGCCCAAGCCATTCGCCCTGATGATGTCATTATTATTAATAGCGACTTAGGCCGTCATGGTCTGGCGGTTATGTTGGAACGCGATGGCTTTGATTTTACGCATAATATTCAAAGTGATTGTGCCGATGTTTCTGGCTTAGTTAATGACTTGCTGCAAGCAAATGTTGCAATACATTGTCTACGGGACTTAACCCGTGGCGGGCTAGCAAGTGCATTGATTGAACTAGCAACCAGTGCGAAGGTGCATATGGAAATTAAGCAAGTGGATTTGCCCATTCACGATGACGTGCAAAGTCTGTGTGAACTTCTCGGTTTTGATCCCCTGTATATTGCTAATGAAGGCTGCTTTGCTTTAATCGTACCAGAGAATAATGCAGAGCAAGCGCTAAGGATTATGCGTCAACATTCTTTAGGACGGCAGGCGAATATTATTGGTGTAGTTAAGCAAACAGTCGAGCGGGGTATGCTCACTTTAAAAACCGAATTTGGTATGAATCGAGTTTTGGATTTATTGAGTGGTGAGCAATTACCGAGGATTTGTTAATCTCGGGTAGGTGGCGTTCTGCGCCAAAAAAGCCTTTTGCACGATAAACAAAGTTATAACGTAATGCGAAGATATTTAGAGCCCCTTTCCTTAGCATCTTGTCCCAGAGCGTATGGGGGGAGCTACACAATTTTTTGTTTCCAAATACAAAGGTAAAATTAAATGAAATTTCTAGATGTAAAAACTGATTTTGCTTTTAAAAAAGTCTTCGGCAGTGCAGATTCAAAAGACTTACTAATCAGCTTTTTAAATGCCGTCATTGAATTTGACAGCAAACAGATAATCACTGATTTAACCATTGTTGATCCCTATAATATTCCCATGCTAAAAGGCATGA
>JACUUF010000352.1 GCA_014859465.1 Methyloprofundus sp. | reverse complement strand
TTCGAAACCGAAGCCCAACTGCTCAAAATACAAAAAGCCCTTAATGATAACGGCATTTTTCCACGGCGTTATTTCTACCCTAGCCTTGACACACTAGACTATTTGCAAACCGACCAAGTTTGCGCCCACTCACGCGACATCGCTGGCCGCATTCTCTGTTTGCCGATTTACTCGGAATTGAATCAAGAACAGCAGAATCGAGTTATTGAATTGATTAAAGGTCTATTAAAACTATGAAAAAAAATATTCTTGTCTTTCCGTGCGGTTCAGAAATTGGCTTAGAGATACATCGGTCGTTAAAGTACAGTGCCCATTTTAATTTGATTGGTGGTTCTAGCGTCGATGATCATGGAAAGTTCATTTATGAAAATTATGTCGAAAACATACCATTTCATAACGCTGTGAACTTTTTAGAAACAATAAAGAAAATTGTTTTATATCATAAGATAGATGCCATTTATCCTACGATGGATGAGGTTGCTCGTACTTTTAAAAATAATGAAGAAGCAATAGGGTGTCGTGTCGTTGGATCTTCTGCCGAAACAACGACTATATGTACTTCCAAGAAGCTAACTTATAGGAAGTTAAAAGATTTAATACCTATTCCAAAAACATACGCCACACTGGACTCTGTAGAAGAATACCCGCTGTTTATAAAGCCCGATGTTGGATATAGTTCAAGAAACGTGTATCTAGCCAAGGATGAAACAGCCGCACAAGCTTTTCTCATAGGGAATTCCTCCGAAAACGACTTCGTTTTCTGCGAATTTCTACCCGGCGCTGAATACACAATCGACTGTTTTTCAGATCGCCACGGAAACCTACTTTTCTCAGGTGCAAGAAAGCGTGTACGCATATCTAATGGTATTAGTGTGAATACTAAGCAGACAAAAGAACATGACGCGCTATGCGCCAGTTACGCAGATATCATAAACAAACAACTTAAACCAAGAGGTGCTTGGTTTTTTCAGATGAAGCTTGATAAGGACGATAAATTAAAACTTTTAGAAGTTGCAGCAAGGCTTGGCGGCTCTTCATCATTGTTCCGAAGCAAAGGGGTAAACTTTGCGATGCTATCAGCGTTTGACTGTTTCGATATTGATGTTGAAATAATGCAAAACAGCTATGAAGCCGAACTTGATCGAGCATTATCAAATAGATATAGGTTAAAAATTGAATACACAACGGTTTATGTAGATTATGACGATTGTATATTGCTGGGTGATAAAGTAAACCAAGAACTTATTGCGTATTTGTACGCAATCCTAAACCAAAGAAAAAAAATAATACTTATCACAAGATATGCGGGAAATCTTCAACAATCCTTATCGACATATCGCTTGCAAGGGCTTTTTGATGAGGTAATACACTTGACCAAAAAAGAAAAAAAATCGGATTATATAAATCCTACTGAAGCGATATTTATAGATGACTCACATGCGGAACGCGCCGATGTAAAGAAAAAATACAATATTCATGTTTTTTCACCTGACATGGTCGAAACACTTTTTTGAGGAAAAAAATGAAAATACTTCACACATACTGTCTTAATTACAATATTGGGGATTACGCACTTGGAATAGGTGTAAAGAATTTATTTAGAGAATACCTTGATGTTGATTTAATCGGAGAAACAAACCTACAAGGAACAGTATTCGATGAATATTTCATCGAAGAAGTCGTAAACAAAAAATATGATCTGCTTGTAATTGGAGGCGGCGGCATTATTCATGGTGCGCACTGGCCAAATGGTTGGTTCTGGCTCATAGAGGAAGAGTTAATTGAAAAAATTAAGATTCCATTTATTGTTTACGGCGCTGGCTATAACTATTTCAAAGATGAAGGTGGAATACCTGAAATTGGCAGGTCGCATTTGAAAAAAACAATAGAGAAAGCGGCTTATTTCTCTATTCGAAATGATGAGAGTGCTAAACGATTTTATGAGCAAATGGGAATCAATGTTCCTGAGATACCCGATCCTGGATTTCATATAAATCTTAACAAAAGCTATTCTTGTGATGAAAATACGCCGTTTGTCCTAATTCAACTTGCTAATGACAAGCAAGAGCATCGTTTTGGTAGTGCGGAAAAAAAGCAACGTTTTATTCAAGATATGCGTAGTATTGTTAGTGATCTTACAAATAAATACAAAGTCATATTTTCACCACATGTTTATGATGATATTTTTATTAGCCAAGATATTGCATATGGGATTGAAAATGCTGAGGTATGGGATTTTCCTATATATGCATTTGATAATTGTGCAGAGTCACTGGGGTATTATCAAGCTGCAGAGTTCGTACTAGCTATGCGTGGGCATGGGCAGATTTTGCCAGTAGCTTTTAATACCCCTGTTATTTCATTGGAAAATCATCCTAAGCATTCGGGGCTGATGAGAAAGCTTGGGTTAGCAGACTACAATGTTTCATTACAATCTGATAGTTTTCGCCAAGACTTAGAGTCCACAATCAGCAAGCTGGAAAGAAACAAAGCAGGCTATATAGAAAAACTTATAGCAATCAACGAAAACCTGAAAGCTGAAAGTAAAAAAGCTTTTGATCAAATAAAACAAAACTTAAGTCGAAGTCAAAAAATTTAGAAAACAGTAGCAAGTACGTTAGCACAACTAATGAACAAGCTGGGTGATTTTTTATCATTTTACAAGCTTCAATAAAAGGAATCCATGAACACTCAGAATGGTGTTAACCCAATACGCAACCTCACTATAAACCCAACATGTCACAAAACACCAGGTAAGCTAAATGAGCCTCGCCAATAAAACCACC
>JACUUF010000007.1 GCA_014859465.1 Methyloprofundus sp. | reverse complement strand
GGCAAAAAACAGCGGTGTTTTATCTCTCATCTGTTTTTGTGTTTGCATCTGGTTCTCTCGCTCCTCGGTGGGAACCGATACCTTGATTGCCGAAGCAAGATCGGTATGCGTTCCCACGCGGGAGCGGTGGGAACGAGAAAATGGCAAAAAACAGCGGTGTTTTATCTCTCATCTGTTTTTGTGTTTGCATCTGGTTCCCACGGCCCTCCGTGGGAACCGATATGCTTTAAGGCACATAGATTTGGTCGAAAGTACCGCCATCATTAAAGTGTATTTTCTGTGCTTCTGGCCAGCCGCCGAAGACATCTTCTACGGCAAAACGCTCTATTTTAGGAAAACGCGCCAAATCTTTTGCCTCAGCAAATTCAGGTAAGAACGGACGGTAATAATGTTTTGCAGCTAAGCGTTGTCCGAAAGGCGAATATAAATAATCCAAATAGGCTTTAGCTAGATCGCTAGTACCATGTTTTTCCGCCACTTTGTCTAGCACTGTCACCGGTGTTAACGCCAAAATGCTCACAGGCGGTACGACAATTTCAAATTGCCCCGGCCCTAATTTATCAATTGATAAAAAAGCTTCATTTTCCCAAGCTAACAACACATCACCGATTCCCCGTTGCACAAACGTGGTGGTTGAGCCGCGTGCACCAGAATCTAAGACAGGCACGTTTTTATACAGCTTTTTAACAAAATCCTTGGCGGCTTCCTTGCTACCGTATTTTTTCTCAGCAAACGCCCAGGCCGCCAAATAATTCCAACGGGCACCGCCTGAAGTTTTTGGGTTGGGTGTAATCACCTCAACGCCCGGTTTAACTAAATCATCCCAATCTTTAATGCCTTTCGGGTTACCGGTACGGACTAAAAAAACAATGGTTGAGGTATAGGGGGCACTGGCATTAGGTAAGCGCTGTTGCCATTTAGTATCTAATTTGCCGGTTTTTTCGGCTATTTTATCGATGTCATAAGACAGTGCTAAGGTCAGTACATCCCCTTCCAAGCCATCAATCACGGCTCGTGCTTGTTTACCTGCACCGCCATGCGATTGTTGAATACTGATCTTTTCGCCTTTTTGTGCCTGCCAGTGTTGGATAAATTCCTGATTAAATTCTTGATACAGCTCGCGGGTCGGGTCATAAGAGATATTAAGTAAGCTACGCTCAGCGTGAGCCGTCGTGCCGATAAATAGAGTGGCGGCTAACAATCCAAGCGCCAGTGCTTTAAAATTTTTCATAAGGTAAATGCTCTTTTTTAGTTAATGAATATGTCAGCTTTACAGTCTTAATTCTGTTTGAAAGAAGAAGTAGTCGGTATCTTTTTCACCATTTTGCGGTATTCCACTCCCTGCTGTGGCTGCTAGCTTGTCGAAATAATCGCCCTTGAACCAATGCGAATAACCAGCCGACAGAATCAGATTAGAGCCTAATTTGTATTCGCCCGCCAATTCAATATCATTCCCTAGCCAACGCCCGGAATTACCGGTTTTATCTTGCAAATTGCCGCCCGATACTTGCGAGCCGTCGAAAATATCTTTGGCTTCTGCCAGCCAGTTGGCGTGGTGCTTGAAATACACCATGCTGTTGTCAGTCGGCTTGACGGCGAAGCGCCAACCGACCGATTCCAGATTGGAATGACCAAATGGCCCGTATAGGCTGGTTTGCATAAAATCCCCGCGACGCAAACCAAATAGCTTGTCGAAGGTTTGGCTTTTGCCGCTACTCGGATCTTCGCTACCGCTGGCATAGAAATATTCAGCCTGAAATTGTGGAATCCACGGCGCATTTAAGGTGTAGCCGATATGGGCAAAACTCGCATAGGCAAAATGATCCTTATTTCTTCGCTTTCCCGTTTGGATCATAGTTTCCAAATCGTAGTCCCAGCGGCCAAATTCATGATCCTTGAAATGGCTTTTTTTCTTGACTGCTTTTTTGTAGGCATGCACACCAAAGGTCGAGAAATGACGAGATCTAGCGGGATTTTTGCTTTCGCTAATGCCTAGATAATAAGCTTCACCACTTAACCATTGCAATTGTTTTGACTCGAAGGCAGCTCCCCAAAATAAGTTCTTCTCACTGCTTTTATCCAGTCTGATTTCGTCAATAGCAACCGGAGCAGTTAAAAAAGTTCGCACTCGCCAGTCCTTGTCATTACCGAGCGCAAAGTGGCCGCCATCAAAAGCATTGGTGGTATTAGGAAAATCATTACGGCCAATCAAGCGCGCATTGGCCAATTCTAGCGTGATGCGACCAAAGTGAAAATCGGTACGCAAGCCGGTGTCAAACACGTTTTTGAACGTTGCCGAACCGAAGAGTTGCAAAATATCGAATTCGTTGATCATCCTGCCGGTAAAATCGCCTGGCTCGTTAAAATGGGTACGCGAATCCTGCCCTTCAAACATTAGCCAAAAAGGCCCGTAATTAGCCCCCAGATGCACACGTGACTGTAATGGCAATTGCGAATTATTGGCCGCTCGCTCATTTTTGCGCCAATTATTGGAAACATTTTCGTAACGCGTACGCTGGCTCAAACTGAATTCCATCCACTCGGGTAGATTCAAAGCCGCCTTCGCGACTCGATTCCATTTAATTCGATTGGATCGGACTAGAGCCTCATCCGGCAGCTCTTTCCATTCTTTCGAGTGATACGCTTTTTCGGCACGATCATAAGCCGATTCTAAAACGGTGCCTTCGGTTGCGTAGCCCTGTTGGCTAACAAGAGCCGTCAGCACCAGAGTAGATATTTTTGCTATATTCATAATTCATTTTCCACTATAAGTGCGGCAACTTCGTTTGTTTTGGTCAGTTTGCGGTCACTTTTACAATTAATTTTTCGCCGTTTTTACGGCAGAATTTAGATGCGCCTATTGATTTAAATCATTACTTTGCATTGAAGCGTAGCTTCTCATTGCGCTCTATTTGCACAATTTTACCTTCGTGAATGATAATTTCAATCGAGCCAAAGCGGATGTCTTGTAAAGCAAGAGCAATCTGCACGGCGATTTCCGATGGCAACTGGGTTTTGTTGTGGTGGCTTGCTTCGCAGCTCATATACTATCCTCTATAACTAATGACGACTGACTATAAACAGCACGTTTATAGTCAGTCATATTTAAGCTTGGGGGTACTTTAGCAGAGGATGAATAAAATATTTAATGATATGTTTTGATTTATATATCTTATTTTGAGATAAAGGTGAGAGCTACAAGAGTTTTAGAAAAAAGATTCATCTGTATTTGATGATTTTAGTGTAGTCACTTCTCATTACCCACGGAGAGCATAGGTATCTACACAAGTCTTAAAGCTTTTTGCAGAGGAAGAAAGTTGGATGAGGGAAAATAGATAAAGCCTTGATTTTATTCTCCTCTACCCAACCCTCTCCAGCAGGAGAGGGAGTAGCTTCACTTTTATTAGACCACTACAGTATGGCAGTGGCCGAATATCAGAGGCATTAAGTAAGCCTAGTATTAAAGCATGCCATTATTAAGCAATGAGCATGTATTAAGTTCGACATTGGATAAGAAGTGCAATAGCTTTAGCCATTGCTGTGCCTGACAAAAAAGCTAAAGCTTTCTTACGCCTGCTGAAGTTATTAACGCCTTATTGCCAGATGTCAGAAAATATAAGTTTCATTATCCCTAACGACAGAAATACCATCAGGCAATTCCTGCTCATGCGCATTCAACCATAGATCCAACTGATGCCCAATATGCGTTAACAGCATCTTTTTAGGCTTAAATTCTTCATACGTGGTTAAAACCATATTAATGTCATTATGATTTCTAGGTCTAGTTTTTTGAGGAGGAAAAGCGCAGTCAATGACCATAACATCTGGCTCCCAGTAACGCAAAAACGCTTCTGTTTTCTTGGGTAAACCAACCGTATCTGTTAAATAAGCGATTTTAACGTTGAGGTGCTCAAAACAGAAACCTAATGTTATTTTTGAATGGGCAAGTGGTACGGGAGTAATAAGTACCTCACCAATATAAAAGTGTGCAAAAGCAGTTAAAGTAAGAAAATTTAATACTCCTGGATTTTTATATAAATCACCACAACCCTCTTTATCATTTGGCGCATAAGTATCGATTCTGTCATTACCGCCCCAACGAAAGGGAAATAAGCCTTGGACATGGTCGGGATGAAAATGCGTCAGTAATATGGCGCTTAGAGAATTTTCTGAAAAACGATACTTTAAATCAAACACGCCAGCATCTAATAATATTCGATGTTCGGCAAACTCTATCACAGCACAACAAGATTCACGCCTTAAATCTTTATTAACCTTGGCCTTAATGCAAACGTCACAAGAACAGCCACGTACAGGCACACCAGGCGCATTGCCTGTGCCTAAAAACTTAATACTAAAACATGCATCTACATTTGCAATGCTCTCATTCTCCTCAGTACTAGACATCTTTAAGCTATACTTCCTATTCGTTCTGGATGCTGTAATAACTGCACAAACTCATGACCACTTTTTTCAATCGAGTCATCATTTTTTATTATGCGTACATTGGGGTACTGAATATCAATAAACTGTCGTGCGCGTTCTATACGCTCAGAAATTTCTTCACCTGATTCTCGACCACGGGCAATTAAACGTTTGCATAACACATCAATTGAGCAAGTAATCAGAAGTACGTTCATATCTGGGTATTTTTCTAAGGCTGTCAATAAATATCCACGCGAACCATTGACAACCACATCAACGCCTTGATCTAGCCAAAAATCGATTTCTTTGCCTATGGCATAACGCAAATTGTGGCTATCCCACTGCATACTGAAAAAATCGTTCTTGTCTCGATATTCAAATTCTTCGGCATCTAAAAACACATGATTTTCACCTTGCAATTCCGGTGGTCGAGTAATGTAGCGATGCATAAAAATCACTTTTGATTGGTCGCTTATATGTTTTCTTGCGTAGGCAATTAAGCTATCTTTACCTGATCCTGAAGCACCAATTACATAAAATAAACAACCTTTTTTACTACTCACCATGCGCATAACCTGCTTGGTAAACTAATCTGCCATTGACCCAGGTTTGTCTTACTTGCGGGTAATCATCAACAAAATCAATACACAATAAATCGGCTCTTTTACCAACAGCAATTTCACCCCGATCATTTAAACCTACTGCCTTAGCAGGGTTCATTGATACTAGTTTAACGGCTTCCGGCAAACTCAGTACCTCACGTTGTTCTAATAAAAACAAGGCTGTTAATAAACTTGCCGGCGCATAGTCAGAGCATAAACAAGAGACGACATTATGCTCAATCCCATCCTGGGCTTTCATTGAACCACTTTGACTTTTACCGCGCAAAATATTGGGTGCGCCCATAATCGTTGTCATTCCCGAATCATAAGCCACTTTAGCGGTTTCCAGATTAATCGGAAATTCACTGATATGCACGCCTAAATCTAAAATTTCGGCAACCTTTTCAGGACAGTCATCATCATGACTGGCGACATGCACATTTTTGCCGTGTGCATAGGCGATAAGTTCTTTAACCCGTACTTGAGCCGCTTCTGCCTGACCTAGTTTCTCATCAATAATCGCTTGGGTTTCCACTTCTGTTTTATGGTAACTTTTGGATAAATAATCCTGAAATGCCCGCATATCTTTAAACTGACCTTGTCCCGGCGTATGGTCCATAATCGATAACAAATGCACTGAATCTTCATCAAGCAACTGTTTTAATACAGGAAGTGCCGTTGGATCAGTGATTTCATAACGCGTATGCACCCGATTATCAACCAAGCCTTTACCATTAAAATCATGAATAGCACGCACAATATCGGCGGCCATTTTATTATTGCGCAGACCCAGCTCTTTATTGGCAAAAGACAAGGAATGATAAGGCGTAGTAACGCCTGCCGCCGCATTACGTTTATCCACTTGAGCAATTGCAAACGCTAATGGAAAATGCACATTAGGCCGTGGTTCAATTTCTTTTTCTAAGGCATCGGCATGTAAATCAATCATCCCGGGCATTACATAACGATTCTCACAATCTATTGGCCTAATATCAGGGGCTATCTCTGGATTAATCGCACTGATTTTTCCCTGTTCGATCACTAATGAAGCGTTTTCTAAGATTTTATCCGCCAAGATCAGACGGGCATTAATTAAATATTTCATGCGGCTTTCTCGCTGGTTATTTCTACTGGTGGACTTAATTCAACTACATGGTCAGCCATCCGCCTAACTAAATCGGCATGATGAAAAATGGCTAACATCGCGGTGCCTTGCTCTTTCTTTTGTTGAATAAGCTCAATCACTCGATCAGTGGTTTTAGCATCTAAACTTGCCGTCGGTTCATCAAGCAATAACAGTCGAGGCGAGGCAATTAAGCCACGCGCTAAATTAACCCGCTGTTTTTCCCCCCCTGAAAAAGTGGCTGGGGCAATTTCCCATAAGCGTTCAGGAATATTGAGCTGTGTTAATAAGTCGGCCGCACGGTCACGCCCCTCTTGTCTATCAACACCTTGTTGATATAAAGGCATCGCTACGACATCTAAGGTTTTTTGTCTGGGCAGGGTATGTAAAAACTGCGTGACAAAAGCAATTTCTGCACGCCGTAATTCCAAAATTTGATATTCAGTCGCTAAGGCTAAATCCAATTGTGTAAAGCCCGCCGTTTGATACAAGATGCGGCCACTGCTAGGTAAATAAGTCCGGTAGATACTTTTTAATACTGATGATTTACCCGCGCCTGTCGGGCCAATTAAGGCTGTTAATTTACCTGCATACACATGCAAATCGACATTAGATGACGAAGGAATAATTTTATTTTGTTCATGCAATACGAACGTTTTAGAGAGCTGTTCCACTCTTAAAATAGCATTTTCAGTCATAATGATTCCTTATAATGCCGAAGCGACCAGTTGTTGGGTATAAGCATGTTGTGGATCTTCTAATATCTGATCTGTCAAACCACTCTCAATCACTCGGCCATACTTCATCACCAAGGTGCGTCCAGCCAACAAACGAATAACACCTAAATCATGAGTGACCACAATCATGGCGGTATTTAACTCCGTTTGAATTTCTAAAATTAAATCCAGGATTTTGGCTTGTACCGATAAATCTAAGCCCGTGGTCACTTCGTCTAAAAATAACAGCGGCGGATTGGTGGCTAAGGCTTTAGAAATTTGCACTCTTTGCTGCATACCACCAGAGAAATTCCTGGGTAATTCATCCATCCGTTCAGTTAATACTTCGGTACGCGCTAATAATTCGCGGGCACGCTCACGAATGTCTGCATAATTCATCACCTGATTCATCAGTAATCGTTCGGCGATATTACCACCGGCTGAAATATCAAAATTCAAGCCTAAATTAGGATTTTGATACACCATGCCAAAATTATGGTTACGCATTTTTCGACGTTGGGCGGCATTCAAATTAAATAAGTTGTACTGCTGATCGTCTGAAAAATAAGTTGCAGTACCACTGTAGGGCTCTTGATCAAAATACAGGCATTTGACTGCGGTCGATTTACCGCTACCTGACTCACCCATAATGCCTAAAATCTCACCACGATGCAGATCAAAGGATAAATCATGTACTGCAACAATACTGCCGCAATGCGGGCAAATATTGGTTTCAAATTCAGGCCCAGTCGAGCTAAAACAGTGTTTACAGCCTTTGCCAAACAGCTGTGTCAGGTTTCTAACTTCTAGAATTTTATCCATTATTTTGCTCCTGTTGCAGCTCACAATAATCACTGTCTGAACACTGGTACACGCGCTCCCCTTGTTCGTTGATAAACTCATCTAAAAAGCTATCGCTTGAGCCACACTGACAACAGACGCGGCGCTGGCCGTTTTCATCACTGAAATCTTCAATTCTAAACGGCATATCATCAAATGCTAAAGGCTCTGCCTTAGTATAGGGTGGCACTGCGTAGATTTTTTTCTCACGCCCTGCCCCAAGCAAAATCAAAGCTTCAGAATCATGTAGTTTAGGCACGTCATAACGCGGAATCGGTGAAGGATCAATAATATAATGATCGTTAATACAGGTCGGATAACGATGTGAAATAGTAATTTCATCAAATTTAACAATATCCTCGTACAGCTTAACTAATAACCGCGAATAATCCGCCTCACCGTGCATGATTTTACGTTTACTTTCATTTGGCTCAACAATAACTAAAGCATCAGGATATGGCACTTGTAAGACCAAAATCTGGTCAGCACGTAAAGGCACTTCAGGAATACGGTGCCGTGATTGAATCAGCGATGCCTCTTCTAAGTGCGTCGTGGTATCAATCCCTGGGCAGGTCAATTCAATAAATTTACGTAGATTAACCGCATTGACTGAATCATCACTGCCCTGATCAATCACTTTCATGGTTTCGTCAGCGCCAATCAACGCCAAAGTGACTTGTAAACCGCCTGTGCCAAAACCGCGTCCCATCGGCATTTCACGCGATGAATACGGGACTTGATAACCTGGAATACTAATGGCTTTTAGAATACTACGGCGGACTTCACGCTTGGCGTATTCATCTAAAAAGCCAAAATTAATGCCTTGACTCATCATTCTTCTCCTGTTTTAGCCTGGGTGTTGCGTAAGCGATCCATATCTGATTGGAAAGTGACGTAATGCGGCATTTTATAGTGCGAGGCAAAGCCCATCGAATCAATACCATCGACATGTAGTAACACGAATTCCGGATCTTCCGATGGATTGCTCGGGCCATCTTGCATGCCTTTTTGCAAGGAGCGATCAAGAATCGCCATGGCGATAGCTTTCACTTCGTTGTGGCCAAAACACGCGCCATAACCTAAAGTAAAAGTGGGCGTTCCTTCGTTTTCATCATCTTCATACATGGCAACCACTTCACACTCTGTGACTAAAACTTCGCCCGCTTCAATGAGTTCACCGCTAATCGGGTGCGGTAATTTAATCGGCAAATAACCCACGCGTAATTCAGCTACGGTAGGATGCACATCACCATAGCCACGCATATTGGAATAAGCAATCGCCAATAAAGAGCCTGTTTCACCGCGCGCCATGGTGGCTAAGGCGGCTGAGCGTGGCACTGGAAAAATCAAAGGTTCACGAGTAATATCAAAAGGATTTTCTACTGCGGCCTGATTGATGGGCGGCAATAAACCTTCCGCACGTAAGCTATCTAATACTTTTGGAAAAGAATCCGGCACCTCTTGCTCCGGTAAATCTTTAAACCAGTTTTGGCAGATAGCTTTAAAACTATCAGGATCTTCATTCAATAATTCCATACGCAATAAGCGCAAGGCGTAATCCGTTGTCGGCCCTAAGGCCTGGCCGCCGGGAATATCTTTAAATGAAGCAGAAATACGTCGAATCAAGCGCATTTCAGAACTATCATGTAACGGCGTTTCCATTAAACGTGGCTGAGTGGAACGATAAGCACGCAAGGCAAAACTCGCCTCTAAGGTATCGCCTAAACTTTGTTTAATCGCTAATGATGCGAGTTTAGGGTGATATAAACCGCCTTCTGACAAAATCCGACTGTGTAAAAAATGTAATTGTTTTTCAATGGTATCGCTATTTAGAGGCTGTCCTTCGTCTCCTTGTCTAGCACGTAAGTATTCCAAAGCATCGGCAGCACCGTCTATGGCACGACCACCGCCTTTAATGGCAACATAACCCATTAGACCCCCTCTTTAATTTGTGTTGTTCTAGGAATGGCAAGGAATTGATCATCTGTGACTAAGATAATATCAACGCCTAAAGGAAATGCAGCATTCCATTCCTGTCTTTGACTCAGCCATGAACCATGCAGGCCTTTGGGGGCAATTTCACCGCCTTCTTTTATACCCGGGCCTTTTAAGTTCAAGCGCTGATCACCGTTTTGTAGAGCTGTGACTTTAATGATTAAAGTCGCACTTTGATCAGGACTTTCAAGACTGCCTAATAAAGGCTGAAAATCCACCGCTTTATCTCCTGCACATAACACATAAGCCGCCTTATCAGGTGAGCTCAAGCCAACTTGCAAGCGTAATAAATCCGCTTCCGTTATCAGTTGATGTGGATCGCTCAAACTGGTTGCGCCATCCACCAAGGTGGCCACCACGGATAGACTGGCAGAAGCTGATTTATTGGCGAGTGTTTGCGTCGTACCTGGGTAAGAAAAAGCATTCACTAATTGTCTAAAAAGCACCTGCTGATAATCTGCCTGCCAAATTTTTTCATACCTCATCGTCATCGTCCTCGCTGGCATTTAACAGCGCAAAATCTACGGTTGTTTTGACTAATAATTTTTTGCGTAAAGCTCGCTCCTGATCGATCATCTGCATACCTTTTTCAACCAGAGCATAAATACTTTCCCAGCCACTTAATTGATGACTAAGAATGGCATCACATAAGGCCAGTTGCTCAATCTTCTGCGCACTGTCATCCATTAATTGAGCGGCACCCTCGTAACATTCTCCGGTTTCTGTGGTTACCACGATCCAAGCGCTGGACAGTGGTATTTCACCAATAAAGAATGGGTCATTAAAAGCACCATCGCGAAGTTTTAAGGCAGCAAGCCCTGTTTGGGTGAGTTGCTTGGGAGCAATCGTCCAATTTAAACTGAGGCTATCTAAAGTAGCGGATAACTGTTGTGGTGGTTGAACGGCTAAAGCCCGCAGCCAATCACTTTGTGATATTTTCATTAATTTAATCTCTTTCTTATTAAGGAAGATACATTGTCAATAGCGATAATCGTCACTAAAATAATAATGATTAACGCTGATGCTTGGTTGTATTTAAACAGGCGTAAAGTGTCATGTAACTCCAGCCCGATACCCCCTGCACCGACTAAACCCAAGACTGCCGCCATGCGCACATTGCGATCAAAAATATAGAGGGTATTAGCCACTGATTCACGCAACATAGAAGGCCAAGCGGCAAACACTATTTTTTGCGTAAAGCCGGCACCTACCGATGCAAGTGCTTCATATTTTCCAGCCGGTACACGCTCCATATTTTCCGCAAAAAATTTCCCTAAAAATCCCGCCGTATGTACTGACAAGGCCAATACCCCGGGCATAGGACCTAAGCCCATTGCGGTAACAAAAATTAATGCCAGCAATAAATCAGGCATAGCGCGCATAAAATTTAATAATTCTCTCGCCATTCGATAAGTCAGCTTATTGGGCGACAAAGAGCGTGCGGCATAAGGCGCTATAAGCGCGGCAGCAATAAATGCCAAAACCGTCCCCCAAAAGGCGGTGGCTAAAGTCTGTAGCATAAGTTCTAGATATCTAGATATGTGAGAAAAATTCGGTGTGCCGTAGCGACTCAAATACTCCCCCATATCCTCGATGCCATACAATAAAATTTCGAAATCCAATTCCAGATCGATAATAATGACCCACATCAGAGCAACCAAAATACTTGCCCAGACAGGGAATAAATTACGCGGTTTAGCTGGTAGTTTACTTGTTATCATTGAACACCTTCCCAATAGCACGTTGACGTAGAATGTCTGACAACCTATCCAGTAAGGTCACTAATAGATAGATGGAAAATGCAATCATAAAAATACGTTCATAATTAAATAAGCGCATTGACATAACCATGTCATAACCTATGCCACCGGCACCCACTAAACCTAAAACCGCAGCAGCACGTAAGTTATGATCTAGAATATAAAGTAATGAACCAATAAAATCTGGTACTGCTTGGGGTAACATGGCATAAAAAATACTTTGCAGATGTGTACATCCCGTTGCATTTAAGCCTTCTATCGCACAAGGGCTAACCACCTCAATGCTATCCGCAATAAACTTACCCATAAAACCAACGGTTACAAAGGCTAATGCCATCACACCGGGTAAAGGTCCTAAGCCGACTGCCGAGACAAAGACCAACGCCCAAACTAACTCGGGCAACGCTCTAATGAAACTCAATAAATCACGCATGGCGCGGTAAATTAACGGATGAGGGCTAGAGTTTTTGGCGGCTAGAATACCAATAGGCATAGCAATAAATACCGCAATCGCAGTCCCGAGTAAGGTCATTTCTAGCGTTTGTAGCATTTTCTCAGCTAATTGCGGTACATAATCCCAATCAGGTTCAACCAGTAAATGCCCCATGAAATCAAACATACGCGGCATGGATTGAATAATTTTAGAGAAAGAAATCTCGACGGTTGTGGCGCTAATGACTAATAAGGCTGAAATTACCATAACACCGACAACAGCCACGCCAGGCGGTCGACCATTACGCGTGGGCCAATACCAGCTCATGCTCATTTTCCGCCTCCTCATCCTTAGTTGTAGTGCCGTATATTTCATTTAATTTGGTTTGAGATAAATTTTCAGCAGTATCATCAAACACGATCCAGCCATCATTTAAGGCAATAATCCTATCTGCATATTGTTTGGCAAATTCCACCTGATGTAGATTGATAATCACGGTAATACCTTTTTCCACACAGATTTTTTTTAACAGCTTTAACACCTCTTCGCTCGATTTTGGATCCAGACTGGCAATCGGTTCATCTGCTAGAATTAATTTTGGCTGTTGTGCTAAGGCTCTGGCAATACTTACTCGTTGTTGTTGCCCGCCAGATAAATTGTCTGCACGATTCCAAGCCTTATCTAACAGCCCAACTTCTTCCAGTGCCGCTTCAGCAATCTGATAATCAGTCTTAGGGAATAAGTAAAACAAACTACTTAACCAATGCCGTTCGGCCAATCGCCCTGTTAACACATTAGTGATCACACTTAACCGATCAACTAGATTAAAATGCTGAAAAATCATGCCGACATGCGCTCTTATTTTTCGGTAACTACGACGATCTACAGTGACACCGCCAATTTTTATTACCCCTGCGGTTGCAGGATCCAGCCCATTGATGACACGTAATAAGGTGGATTTTCCAGCACCACTAGGACCCAATACAACGATAAACTGACCTTGTTCAATTTCCAGATTTACCGTTTTGAGTGCACCAAAGCCATTGGGATAAACCTTCTGAACTTCTGATAAAGTTATGTAAGCCATATAAATACCTATAATTAACAAGCGCCCTAACACTGCATGGCACTTTATTGGGGGCTGCTACTTATTTAAGAATATCATCACGTCCTAAACCTAATTGTTCAACTAAATCACGTATCTCTTGGTAATCGGCGGTATTCGCTTGCTCATATTTATTTAGGGTACCGTAACCTGTCACCGCAGCCATTTCATAATGTGCATATAAAATTGCATCACGAATTTTTCTTTTTAAATCTTCATCTAAATCTTTACGATATGCCATAGGCGAGCCAGGTAAAGGATCTGAATACACTAATACGCGATTAGATTGTTCGGTAATTAAACCTTTTTTCAACATTGCGTCATAAGTGATGTCATTATCTGCTGCCGCATCCACTGACTTATTTTTAACCGCCATTTCAGCGGCATCATGCGATCCTGCATAAGTAAATTTACCGAAGAACTCTTTTGGCATTAAGCCCGTCGCTTTTTTCACCATGTAAGTAGGAATTAAGCCGCCTGATGTTGAAGCAGGGTCAACAAAAGCAACACTTTTACCTTTTAAATCAGCGATTGATTTAACCTCTGAGCCTTCAGGTACAATAAATAAAGTACGGTAAGTTGATAACCCTGTACTGGCACGGACACCTACGGCAAAAGCTTCTGCCCCTGCTTCACGCTCAGCTAACACATAAGATAAAGGACCAAACCATGCCATATCAACACGACCTTTACGCATACCTTCAATCACACCGGCATAATCAGTCGCAGTGAAAACTTTAATTTTTTCGCCAGTTTTCTTTTCTAAATAAGCGCGCATGGGCTCAAAGCGCTGAATCATTTCTTCATTATTTTCAGCTGGAATCAAACCCATAACTAAACCTTTAGCTTGGGCAGCTTGTAATGAAACAGCCGCTAATATGGCTAACGCCATGACTATGTTTTTAATTTTCATTTAAATCTCACTTAAGTTTTTTAATGTAAGTTAATCAATATTAATCGATAATTGTGTTCTATCTGCTCGAAATCGTGCCAGAGCATATTCAATCGGCAATCCCGTTACCTCGTCCCTGTTTAGGGTCTTTACCCGCAAAATCGGCTGATAACTCGACATAACCAATAATGTAGCGTCATCATCCATAGGAAGTACGGCGGTAACAGTACTCATCTTCCTAATGGGTTTAATACCCAAGCCTTTTAAATAAGCATGTAAAGAGCCACCTTGATACTCTATTGGGTTCTCACCTAAACGTTGTTTCGGTAAATAGTGCGAAATGACGCACAGCGGTTTTTCTTCAACACTGCGTAAGGTCTCCAGCCATATCACAGGCGCTCCTAACTCTAATTCCAGACTTTTGGCAATATTGCCTTGGGCTTTAATTTCAACCTTTCTCAATAATCGGCAATCACTGCCTTTCCCCAGCGCCACTAGATTTGCGCTAAAGCGACTAGCTTTACCAATGCTATAATCTAGCGGTCCACTCAGAACAAACACGCCGCGCCCATGCACTCGCTCCACTAAACCTTTGGTCACTAGTTGATCGATACCTTTGCGTAAAGTATGACGATTCACTGAAAACCGATCGGCAAGCTCTTGCTCGGGCGGTAAGCTATCTTCTGCTTTATAAAACTGATGAATTTCCTGCTCAAGCAGGTCAGCAATTTGTTTGTATAAAGGATTTCCTTGTTTTCTTATTAGCATGTCTAGATATCTATATGATTAGAGTAAAAATTATAATCTTATACTATGACATAACTGTGACAAGTGAATATTTAACTCGTTTTTAATGACCTTGTTTCCAGTCCGATTGCCCGGCTATGGCAGCCGACCATTGCTCGGTCAACAGCACGACGACATTGACCTATGCTAGCTAGAAAATGTGACGATTTCATGACAATACCTGCGTGTTACCGCATTAATAATTGATTTGTGCCCGAAAATTAAGTGCGTCTTCGGAATTAAGGGTGACGCCATTACTCACAATCGACTGATTAAAATCAGTGTGTACATAGTTGGCCAAAAAGCGAACCTGTGGATTGACAATCCATTTCAGGCCGACCGTGTAGCCATTAGCCTCGTTGGCAAATCCATCCTTAAGCTGACCTGTACCCGCCGCATTGGCGGTTGTGAAATCAGAGGCATCGAGATGACTAAAGCGGAAGGCTAATTCCCAAGCTCCCCAACCGCCATTCAGGTCGAAATTATGCAGAGGCACGATGTCGCCGAAGGCATTTTGTTTGCCGAACGCTTTGGCATATGATTCACCCGTTAACATCCAGTGAGCCGATAGATAAAAAGCATCGATGTCGCGATCGAATTTTTGCCCGGACACCGTACCCTGAAAATTATTATGCACATATTCACTCGTGAAGCGCACAGGGCCTTGCGCCAGAACGGTAGAAAAGCCGATACGATATAGATCAACACTTGGATCGCCGAACTGTTCAACTTCAAAGAAGCGTAATTGACCGGCTTCGGTGGATGCACGCAACGCGCTGTCCGGATCCTTTGTCGGTTGTTCGCCGATCGCAGCGGAAACGCCAACATGATAGATGCTATCCTTATGCCCTAGCAGCGGTGCGAGGTTATAAGACACATTTCCCAGAAAATCCTTGCCATCGACATCGTTGTCTTCGTCTAAACCCGTACTGCTGAGACCAACATTGTTTCGTAAGCCACCATTGACCGCTGATAGCGCGTAGTGCGCGCCTTGGAACGGATTACCATGCAACATCACACCGCGATCGATACCGGGGATAAATTGCATTGGCAATGCCCGCTCCATAAAGTCGATATTACGTGACGAGGTTGATTCATTGATGCTGAAAGGGAAACGATATTGACCGATCTTGAGTTGAGCTTCATCCCAGAAGTGGGCGTTCATTTCCCAAAATACTGCCTGAGGCGAGCCTTGAAAAGAAGCAACGAAAAGGTGTTCCCAGTTATTAAAAATCTTGCCTTGAGTATATAAATAAGCGCGCCGCAGATTGAATTTGTCTTTGGTTGCACCATCATCGCCGCCAACGTTACCTAGATAGTCGGCTTGAATGCGGCCATGAATTTCCAGACTGTGTTGGCCGTCGGCGCTCTCTAAATGAAAGCCGTTTTTATAAGACACTTTGACATCGCTAGGACTGGGTTGTGGCATTTTTTCTTCAACAATCTCTTGGACGACTTTTTCCGTTTCGGCTTTTAGATTTTTTTGATTTTTCACTTTTGCCTCATCTTCCAACTGCGCCGATGCGCGTAACGCACCGTAGGCCTTAGAATCGATAGAACCGTTTTCATACAAGGTATCGATGAGCTTGGTCATGGTACCTTCGCCAGCGCTTACTTGAGTCGCTGTGAATGAACTGAGCAGCCCAATGCTCACTGCGGCTAATTGTTTTTTTATCACCTGTGTCTCCGGTATTTTAATAATTTATCAATCTAGTCAACAATTACTTGCAAAATAGTCAGCACCTGTCAGTTGTCACGCCCAACGTGTCCAGGCGTTAATTGCAAATACTGACTTGTGCAGGCGCTTGCTAAGTTATCTATATAAGTAGATATGTAAAACTACGGAGCAAACTATAATGTCGGTTTGTTACAGGATGATTAAGCTTATATTAAGATTTGATGACATCACGCCTTCATGCAGGCTAGAAATCTATAAGAGGCTTTGAATGCTAGGAGGCAATAGCAAGAAGCTTTTGTGATATTAACAGTAAATGTTATCAGTGGATTGGGTGGGATCTCGCCTCTACGCAAGAAGGCTGTTCCTCTTGCAAAAGGACATAGGACTATTTTAAGTCGTTTCAACTAATTGATTTTATAGATTAATGGCATGTCAAACTAACGCAGCTGGTAGCAGAAACCACTTCAAACCTGGACAATTTCTCTTAGCACGGCAGTCGCATAACACCCAGCATTTAAGCTAAAACTTAACTGCAAACAGTTATCAGCTATAAAATCCCACTGCAATTCCTTTACATGACTGCGTAGCGCTCTGCGATCTTGTTCTATACCAAAAACGATTAAGCCTTTGGCTAGGTCTGCAAATTGTTCAATAATTTGCTGCTCTAGTAATGCCACCTCTCCAGCAACTTGCAACTCACCCTTACCCCATAAAACAGCGCTTGGGTGTAATTCTAATTGGGCAAGGCGTTGTAAAATAGACGCATCTAATACTTCTGCTTGAAAAAAACTATGGGAATCATCGAACATCAGCGCATCACCGACTAGCGCTTGATTCCAGGATTTATCGACTACTCGGGCACTTAAGATATGGTTAAACAAATAAGAGCGTGCTGCGGATAAATACATGCCTCGTTGAGCGCGCGATATTGTCTCGCCAGCAAATAAAGCCAGCGCTCTAGCGACATTCGCACCGCCGCGACCAAAACGCTGTTCCCCAAAATAATTAGGCACGCCTTGCTCTTTAATTGCTTGCAATTGCTGCTCAAGAACTGCTTTATCTCCCTGATAGTCTTGAATACGCAAAATAAATTGATTCCCTGCTAAAGAGCCGCGTTTTAACTTTCGACTATGGCGCGTTGCTTGTAATACTTTAATGCGGTCGCTATTTAACGCAGACCAGTCAGGATCTGGCTTGCCTGGTAACCAAACACTAAACCATTGGCTAGTGCGTGCATGACGATCTTTTAAGCCGGCATAGCTGACATCCCGCTGCCGAACACCGGCAAATCGCGCCAGTGTTCGCGCGACAAATTCGGTATTTTCAGCGCATTTTTCAATGCGTAAAAAAGCATGTTCACCAACACCAGACAAATCAAAAGACTGAATTTCGTTGACGATAAAATCATCAGGGGTTTTACGAATCATACCTTGGCTTTGAGCGCCGCCATAAGCATAAGCCCAATCAGGTAAAGCGGGTTGTGTGTTCAATAGAGTAATCTTAAAAGAAAGTGATAAGCAATTAATTTATAGGGTATTGAAGAACCAAGCACAGCTTATATTAAGCCAAGAGGGTTATCTTTTTTTATTAATCAGCACAACAGCTTGCACCGCAATCCCTTCTTTACGACCCTCAAAGCCTAGCTTTTCGGTCGTTGTTGCTTTGACATTAATACAATCCAAATCGACGGCTAAATCTTCGGCAATATTGGTACATATAGCGACAATATACGGCGCCATCTTGGGTGCTTGCGCAATAATGGTAATATCTGCATTGTTTAAGGTATAACCTTTTGCTTGCACGATGCCATAGACATGACGCAGCAAAACGCGACTATCAGCGCCTTTGAATTCTGGATCTGTATCGGGAAAATGTTTACCTATATCGCCTAAAGCAGCTGCGCCTAATAAGGCATCAGCTAAAGCATGCAAAACAACATCACCATCAGAATGCGCTTCTAACCCTTGTTCATAAGGGATGTTAACGCCGCCTAAAATCACATCGCCACTCTCGATAAAACGATGTACATCATAACCTTGTCCGACTCGTATCATTGTTGTTGCTCCAAATAAAATTGTGCTAAAGCTAAATCTTCAGGCCGGGTAATTTTTAAATTATCCGCTCGCCCTGCGATCATTTTAGGCTGCTTACCTTGTATTTCTAATGCACTGGCATCATCAGTAACCACCCAGCCTTTATCTGCCGCTTCTTGTAAGGCCAGTTTTAATGCGCCATAACGAAACATTTGCGGCGTAAAAGCACGCCAAATTTGGCTGCGATCAACCGTGTCAGTAATGGCTAAATTATTATCAACTGACTTTAAAGTATCGTGCGAAGCTTGACCTAAAATTCCCCCTACTTCATGATTTTGTAATTCATCAATCAAATGCTCGACATCGCTTTGGGTAATACAAGGTCGTGCCGCATCATGTACCAGCACCCAATCATCATCAGCAGCGCTATCAGCAATCGAATACAAAGCTGACAATACCGAATCTGCTCGCTCTTTACCGCCTGCTGCGCTGCGAATACGCGCATGTTTAGAGATGGCTAATTCGGGCCAATAGGGATCTTCTTTAGAAATAGCAACGACGACCGCAGTAAACTGCTGCACTTGCAATAGGCGTGTTAAGCTTTGTTCGATAACTGTTACGCCATTTAATGGCAGATATTGTTTAGGTCGATCTGCTTGCATACGTTTACCAACGCCTGCTGCAGGCACAATTGCCCAATATTTAATGGTTGTTTTCATAGAATTTGATGTATTTAAGTCATATTAAGGACTTTATAGGAAAACTTTATGCGGGGCTGCTTATCAATTACTCAATCACTTGAAAAAAAGTTTCATCTTTTTTAATCAAACCTAAATCATAACGGGCAATTTCTTCAATCGCTTCTTGTCCTTTACGTAAGTCTTGCACCTCTGCTTTCAGTACGTCGTTACGTTGCTGTTTGATCGCTAATTGCTTTTGTAGCGCTTTGAGTTGGCGCTGATATTGTTGCGTTTGCGCAATACCCCCATCACCGTGCCAAAGGCGGTTTTGTAAAAGTGCAATAAATATCAGTAAAATGACAATGAGAAACTTAATGAGTACACCTGCAAGTATTTATTGGCAATCGCATCCGAATTAGATTGTAAAAATCTATTTTTTATCTATTTAACTGATGTTACGCACTGATTTTTATAACTCAATGACTTATGATTTTTTTAATTCACTTCAGATAAACTAAAACCCATCCAGCACAAATGACTGGATGGGCTTTTAAAGACTAAACTAACAAGAATTTAAGATAATTTCTTAAAAGCGCTACGACCCGCATATTTTGCTTGTGTACCTAGCTCTTCTTCGATTTTCATTAAGCGGTTGTATTTAGCAATACGATCAGAACGACTTAATGAACCTGTTTTAATTTGCCCTGTCCCCATGGCAACACACAAGTCAGCAATGGTCGTATCTTCTGTTTCACCTGAACGATGTGAAACAACCGCTGTATAACCGGCCGCATGGGCTGTATTAATGGCCGCTAAAGTTTCCGTTAAAGTACCTATCTGATTTACTTTAATTAAAATAGAATTAGCTACGCCTTTAGCGATACCTTCAGTTAAAGTCAGAGGGTTAGTGACAAATAAATCATCACCCACTAGCTGAATTTTGTCACCTAAACGATCAGTTTGTTCTTTCCAACCTTCCCAGTCATTTTCATATAAGCCATCTTCAATGCTAATAATGGGGTATTTTTCGACCCATTCAGCCAATAAATCGGTCATTTGACTAGCGCTTAAAGTTTTATTTTCTGAACTTAGTTCATATTTGCCATCCTTGTAAAATTCAGAGGCGGCGACATCCATGCCTAAATAAATATCTTCCCCGGCTTGATAGCCCGCCATGGCAATGGCTTCTAAAATGACTTCAATCGCCTCTTCGTTAGAGGATAAATTTGGCGCAAATCCACCTTCATCACCAACGGTTGTCGCTAAGCCCTTAGCTTTTAGAACTTTTGCCAGATTATGAAAGACTTCAGCGCCATAACGAATGGCTTCTTTAAAAGACGGTGCGCCTACTGGCAGAATCATAAATTCCTGCAAATCGACGCTGTTATCTGCATGCGAGCCGCCATTAATAATATTCATCATTGGTACTGGCATAATAAATTCGCCACTCGTATTCAAATAACGATATAAAGGCTGACCAGCTTCCAAAGCAGCTGCACGGGCTGCTGCCATAGAAACACTTAAAATTGCATTAGCACCAACACGCCCTTTATTTGGCGTGCCATCTAACTCAATCATTTTTTTATCTAATGCCGCTTGATTGGCCGCATCCATACCCATAACTGCGGCACGAATTTCAGTATTAACAAATTCAACAGCTTTCAACACGCCCTTACCTAAATAACGCGACTTATCACCGTCACGCAATTCAATAGCTTCGCGCTCACCCGTTGAGGCTCCCGATGGCACCATTGCACTACCAACAAAGCCTGAAGCTAAAATAACATCGGCTTCAATGGTTGGGTTACCGCGTGAATCTAAAATTTCTCGTGCTTTAATATCAACTATTCTGGCCATATTGTTTCCCTCGTTTTTTTATTTTTATAAAGTATTTTCTATCAAGGCTTGTGCTTTTACTGCGCGGTCAATGGCGACCAATGTTTCTAATAATTCTTGCATGCGGTGTAAAGGCCATGAGTTCGGACCATCACTTAATGCTTTATCTGGATCTGGATGGGTCTCCATAAATAAACCTGAAATTCCAGCGGCAACAGCCGCCCTCGCTAACACCGGCACATGTTGGCGCTGGCCGCCGGATGAGCTCCCTTGACCGCCCGGAAGCTGCACCGAATGCGTCGCATCATAAACGACAGGACAGCCGGTATTGCGCATTTCCGCCAAAGAACGCATATCAGATACTAAATTATTGTAGCCAAACGAAGCCCCCCGCTCACACACCATAATCTGTTGATTGCCCGTAGCTTTGGCCTTATTAACAACATGCACCATATCCCAAGGCGCAGAAAACTGACCTTTTTTAATATTCACAGGGATACCTTGTGCAGCAACGGCTTGAATAAAATTTGTTTGTCTACATAAAAAAGCTGGGGTTTGCATGACATCAACGACAGAGGCGACTTCTGCTAAGGGCGTATCTTCATGGACATCCGTTAAAACAGGTACGCCAATCTGCTGCTTAACTTTTGCCAATATCCTTAAACCCTCTTCTATGCCAGGGCCACGATAGCTTTCATGTGATGAACGGTTCGCTTTGTCAAATGAAGACTTATAAATAAATGGCATGTTTAGTGTGGCAGCCAGCTCTTTCAGATACCCAGCAGTATCAATGGCCATTTGCTCGCTTTCAATAACACAAGTTCCTGCAATGAGAAAAAATGGCTTATCTATGCCCACTTCAAAATCACATAATTTCATGCTTGTATACCTTGTTTTTGTAGTGCTGCGGCTCTAATAAAACCAGAAAATAAAGGATGTCCATTGCGTGGCGTCGAAGTAAACTCAGGATGAAATTGGCAGGCTAAAAACCAAGGATGATCTTCAATTTCAACGACTTCCACTAAACGCCCATCGATTGATTTACCTGAGAATTTTAAACCTGCTTTTTCTAATGGCTCTAGGTAATGATTGTTAAACTCATAACGATGACGATGACGCTCAGTAATGACATCTTTTTGATACATCTGAAACACTAAAGAATCTGATTGAATTCGACATTTTTGCGCACCTAAGCGCATTGTTCCCCCTAAATCAGAATTCTCATCACGGGTTTCAGTTTGCCCCAAATGGTCTTGCCATTCAGTAATTAAACCAATAACCGGATGCGGACTATTCGGTAAGAATTCCGTGCTATGCGCACCCTCCAGACCAACAACATTACGCGCAAATTCAATAACAGCGGATTGCATACCCAAACAAATACCTAGAAAAGGTACTTTATTTTCCCTAGCAAAACGTACGGTAGAAATTTTACCTTCTACGCCGCGCTCACCAAAACCACCTGGCACTAAAATCGCATCAACCCCTTTTAATTGAGTAACCCCTTCATTCTCAATAATCTCAGAATCAATATATTTAATATTTACAGTATGTCGCGTTTTTATTCCCGCGTGAATTAATGCTTCACTTAAAGACTTATAAGCATCCGTGTGATCAACATATTTACCGACAATGGCAATCGTTACCGCATCAGCCGGATTTGTTAAGCCCTCAACAACTGTCTCCCATTCTGATAAATCTGCGGGCGGAACATCAAGGCGCAGCTGATGCACAACAATATCATCTAAACCTTGCTCATTGAGGATTAACGGAATACGGTAAATCGTATCGGCATCGGGGGCAGAAATAACTGATTTTTCAGGAACATTAGTGAATAATGAGATTTTATGCCGCTCGGCTGTAGGAATGCGACTATCAGAGCGACAGATTAAAATATCGGGCTGTATACCAATCGTACGTAGCTCTTTAACTGAATGTTGAGTCGGTTTAGTTTTAATTTCACCCGCTGTTTTAATATAAGGCACTAAAGTTAAATGAATAAACAACGCCCGATCACGCCCTAACTCAACGCTCATTTGGCGAATGGCTTCTAAAAAGGGCAAAGACTCAATATCTCCGACCGTGCCACCGACTTCAATAATGGCCACATCAATATCAGCATCAGCACTGGCATAGACACGACGTTTCATTTCATCAGTAATATGCGGAATAACCTGTACAGTGGCACCTAAATACTCACCTTTGCGTTCTTTACGCAGAACACTTTCGTACACTTGCCCTGTGGTAAAATTATTCTTTTTGGTTAAACGGGTTTTTAAAAAACGCTCGTAATGGCCTAAGTCCAAATCTGTTTCCGCCCCATCCTGCGTGACAAAAACCTCGCCATGCTGAAAAGGACTCATAGTGCCTGGGTCAACATTAATATAAGGATCTAATTTAGTCATGGTTACTTTTAAACCACGCGCCTCTAAAATAGCCGCTAAAGAAGACGCAGCGATCCCCTTACCAAGAGAAGAGACAACACCACCAGTAATAAATATAAATTTTGTCATGGACTAGAAAAAGATAGGGAAAAATGAGTTGATTTATTTTAACATGCTCAATGGCCTTTTGTAGCCGATAAATGGCTAATAGGCCTTGGAAAAAGACAGCAATAAGGAAACATCCCGTTGGGATGAGGCCAATGATTGGGAAGGGGGATGCCCCCCTCTCCAATCCGCACCCGATAAAGCAACATCGCTTCGCTTGTTGCGGGGCACTCCTTTCGGCCTAAAGGCCGAGGTTTAAACCAGCAAGGAGGATTGATTAATAAAGCGCTTTTACTCTGCTAGATCAACAATATTAAAAGCTATTTTAATCGACATTGCGCTGTTCGTCATGGGCTTTGTGCCAAGTCAGCTTTATACAAGACTCATCTGGTTTGCCGTAAAAATCTTTACTTACCCAAAGATCAGCAATCGCAGCAAGTTGGCTGTCGATATAAATAACGGGCATCCTCTCGCGCAACCAGGGAGCAATACCTGCTTCCTGATATAATTTCTTTAAACTATGTCGCCCACTTCGATTAGGTAGGACAATTTTCTCACCACCCTGTCGATACTTTATTTGTACCGATCCTTGCTGCCATAACTTTCTCGCTATGCCTTGCTGTGCAATACTAGCTAGCAATAAACCGTTATTATTCAAAGGTAAAGGCTGAGCCGTATCGGCCCACGAAAAAACCTGACTAACATCAAATGCAGCTTGTGCCGCAACGAAATATAAGCCATCACGATAGCGTTGAATTGCATAGCCATCATGCCAAACAATAGGATTTGCCGCTTGACGTGCCGCTAAAATATCCCGAAAAATAGCCTGCATTACTTTCACTGAAGGCATACGCGCGCCTAAATAATCCAGCCACGCACGCACGATCCATTGCTGCATTAAAGTATCATGCTCTAATAAGCCAGAAATTAACAGACACCGCTGCTGCTGATCATAAAGCATTAACATCTGCTCTTTTGCGCTTACTGATAAAATCGTTTGAGCCTCAGCACAATGACCCGCGACACGCGCCACCGTCTTATCTAAACTCGGCCAGCGCTGCGCCAATAAAGGCATAACTTGATGACGCAAAAAATTTCGATCAAACTGCGTATCTTGATTACTTGGATCTTCAATCCACTGCAACTGATGCTGTAAAGCATATTGTGTAATGTCTTCTTGGCTAACAGCCAGTAATGGTCTTAATAGCACACCAGCCGCAAAAGCTGTTTCAGTTGGCATGCCTGATAAACCTTTCAGCCCGGCACCACGGAATAACTGCAATAAAACGGTTTCTAACTGATCATTACGATGCTGCGCGAATAAAAGCACATCATTTTCTTTGAGGATTGCTTTAAATGCTTGATAACGGGCATTACGCGCTGCTTCTTCAGGGCTTTCACCCGCTACAGCGCGGGCATTTACCTTTAATACTTTGAATTTAACGCCAAGCATTTCTGCACAGCTCTGACAATGCACCGCCCAATTATCAGCACAGGCTTGTAATCCATGATGCACATAAACGGCGGTTATGTTATTTTTAAATTCAGGAATGCTGGCAAGTAAATGCAATAAAACATGGGAATCTATGCCGCCGCTGTAACCAACAATAAGATGCGTCTGTGCGTAAACAGGAAGGAGCTGCGAAGCGATAAAGGCTGTACTAAGTTTCATATACAAGGAGTCCTTGCCTAGGTATCTATATAAGTCTTAAAGCCTTCTCCAAAGGAACAAACCCACAAGGATCGGGTTTGCATTTACCCACTGGGTGTTGAGCAGAGATAGCCCAACATGATTAGACTGGCTGAGGGGAAATAGATAAAGCCTTAACTTTATTCTCCTCGCCCCAACCCTCTCCAGCAGGAGAGGGAGTCACTGTACTTTTTAATTTATGGTATTTAACAGTATAAAAGTTGTGTAGACACCTATGCACCTAAGTAGGGACTGCTATTAGCAATTATTAAATCTTAGATATGCAAAAATTCAAATCAAGATTCGTAATAACTGTGGCTTATTTGGCTTCATCAGAAAAAGCGCCATAAGACATGATACGTTGATAACGTTTTTCCAATAAATCATCCAGTTTTTCATGGCGTAGTTCTTTTATATGACGAAACAACGCTTCCTTTAAATTATCCGCAGTCATTTCAAAATCTCGGTGTGCACCGCCGATAGGCTCTCTAACCACTTCATCCAAAAAGCCTTGCTCTCTGACTCGATCTGAGGTGATACCCATCGCTTCAGCTGCTAATTTGGCTTTATCAGCGCTTTTCCATAAAATAGAGGCACAACCTTCTGGCGAAATAACCGAGTAAGTGCTGTATTCCAACATAATCAAACGATCACCAACACCGATAGCTAAAGCACCGCCCGAGCCGCCTTCACCAATCACAGCACAAATAATAGGCGTTTCCAATTTAGCCATTTCAAATAAATTACGTGCAATTGCTTCACTTTGCCCTCGTTCCTCCGCACCAATACCCGGATAAGCACCCGGTGTATCAATCAGGCAAATAACAGGCAAATGAAAACGCTCGGCCATTTTCATAACGCGCAAGGCCTTACGATACCCCTCAGGACGTGGCATGCCAAAATTGCGTTTGATTTTTTCTTTAGTATCGCGGCCTTTTTGATGTCCAATAACAGCAACCGCCTGACCGTTTAATTTTGCTAAACCACAAATAATCGCCTGATCATCTGCATAAGTTCGATCACCATGTAACTCATGGAAATCAGTAAACATTAACTCAATATAATCTAAAGTATAAGGACGACCTGGATGACGAGATAATTGGGAAATCTGCCAATCGCTCAAATCCTTAAAAATTTCTTGCGTCATTGCTGCGCTTTTAGCTTCTAAATCATTAAGCGCGGAAGAAATATCAATATCATTTTCGGCTTGTACACGGCGCAATTCTTCAATTTTTGCGTCTAATTCTGCAATCGGTTGTTCGAAATCAAGAAAATTTAAGTCCATAGCGTTTATCTTTTAAGTTTTATTTGTTAAATGCGTTCTTATTATTAATGGTTACTTCTAGCCCTTTTGCTGATAAATAACAAAAAGCTGAGCACCTTTATTTGTAATTCTTGCCCGCTATTCTATCTAATTCTCGCAAATGTTTTAATTTTTCTGCGATTTTAATTTCTAAGCCCCGGGCAACTGGCTGATAATATTGCGTTGCTGTTAACTGCTCCGGAAAATAATTTTCCCCAGCCGCATAAGCCTCAGGCTCATTATGGGCATAGCGATATTCTTTGCCATAATCTAATGATTTCATTAGCTTAGTCGGTGCATTACGCAAATGCTTGGGCACCGGCAAACTGCCACTTTGTTTTGCGGCACTCATCGCTGCATTAAAGGCCTTATAAACCGCGTTACTCTTAGGTGCACAAGACATATAAACCAGAGCTTGCGCCAATGCCAACTCACCTTCTGGGCTACCTAAGCGCTCTTGGGTTTCGAAGGCATTGATAGATAATTGTAAAGCACGCGGATCGGCATTACCGATATCCTCTGAAGCAATACGCACGATACGCCGCGCTAGGTATAAAGGATCACAGCCGCCATCAAGCATGCGACAAAACCAATACAGCGCACCATCCGGTGAGCTACCGCGCACGGATTTATGCAATGCAGAAATTTGGTTATAAAACTCTTCACCTTGATTATCAAACCGACGTACGCCACCCGCTAAAACTTCTTTGGCAATGGCCTCGGTAATTTCGCTATTTTGTTTTGCCTGGGTTAATTCAACGGCAATTTCTAATAAATTTAATAAGCGGCGCGCATCCCCATCAGCCGCTATAGCAAACTGCTGTTTTAGCTCCTCTGACATGCTCAGATTTAATCCGCCAAAACCTTTGTCTTGATCCGCTAGGACTTTATTAATTACCCCTCGCAAATCATCAAGCGTTAAAGCGTTTAAAACATAAACGCGCGCGCGTGATAACAAAGCATTATTTAATGCAAAAGACGGGTTTTCAGTGGTTGCACCCAAGAAATAGACCGTGCCATCTTCTACATGCGGTAAAAACGCATCTTGTTGCGACTTGTTAAAACGATGCACCTCATCAACAAATAAGATGCTTTTGCGCTGCTCTTCTTGCTGAATTTTTTTCGCCAAAGCAACTGCTGCACGTATTTCTTTAACACCAGCCAAGACCGCTGAAATGGCCATAAATTGGGCATTAGAATGATGTGCAATCATACGCGCCAAAGTCGTCTTACCTGTACCGGGAGGCCCCCAAAAAATCATAGAATGCAAGCGACCTGAGTTAATTGCCTCATATAAAGGTTTACCCGGCTGTAAAAGATGCTTCTGTCCAGCATAATCAGCCAAAGACTCAGGGCGCATCAAATCAGCAAGTGGCTTTATCGAATAACTCATCACTTATTTTCTATTGACTCTGACTAGCTAAAGTAATCATTAACCTTCAAATACATCGGTTCCTTCCGGTACCACAAATTCAAATAAACCCGGATCTAATTGAGCTGGTGTAGTCACATTAGAAAAAATAATTTGCGTTAACTGGCCAAAGTTATCACTTAATTCCATGCCGTAAAGCAGCTTATTTTTTAACCCAACCAGAATATATTTAAAGCTAGATTCAATATTTTTAGGCGTCAATTTTAACCACGAGACATCAGCGTCCTGAGCATGCTGAGTAATGGTATATTTTTCTGCTAATTTAACACTACCACTTAATAATAAAGCCGGCGTGTCACCTATAGACTGATCTATTTTTTTAATAATTACTTGCTCTAAATCGGCATCATAAAACCAAACCTTACCCTCTTTGGAAACAATGTGTTGTGTATAAGGCTGTTTATAATGCCAACGAAACTTACCTGGCTGCTGCAAGTAAAAAACACCGGTACTGGTTTGCTTTGCCTGCCCTGATTCATCTAAAGATGTTTGCGTAAAATCTGCCTGTAAATTATGAGCTTGCGCAATAAAGCGCTCCAATGATTGTAATCCAGTTGCATCAGCACAAACAAAACCTGAAAACAACAGGCACAGTAAAGTAAGTATTCTCATTAAAAATTTTCCTTGATAAAGTCGTTAATCCACATTTTGGTTTTATTAATTGGCGAGTCGACGCATACTGCATTGTCTGTCGGTCCAGAGCCTCGCACAAAAGCATAAGTTACCGCGCCCTCACATAATTCGTTAGCCAATAACCCCGTTTCTGGTGCAATCCAAAGTGACTCTACTGAATCAGGCATAGCTAAAAACACCGGCTGCGTAGCAACTTGTTGCATTAATGCTGTCCATAACTTTAAAGCACCACTAGCGCCTGTCACGCCAGTCGGCTTATTATCATCACGACCCACCCAGACCACGGCTAAATAGTCGCCTGTATACCCAGCGAACCAACTATCTTTTAAATCATTCGTCGTGCCTGTTTTACCTGCGACTTGTAAAGAGCGCGGCAACACTTGATAAGCCGAACTTCCGGTTCCTTGGCGCATCACCTCTTGCAATACTGTGTTGGTTAAATAAGTCGCGGCCGGATCAAGCTCTTGCCTGATGACATATGGGTAGCGCTGCAATAACGTGCCATCCTGCGCAACCACTGAATTAATTGAGCGTAGCGGCATAGCAAAACCATCACCGGCCAAAGTTTGGTACATTTGTGTCACCTCAAAAGGCGTTAAGGGTAATGCGCCTAAAAGCATGGAAGGAAACAAATTAATTTGCCTAGTAACGCCCGTTTCACGCAGCGTTTTAGCAACTCTAGCAACACCTATATCCATACCAATGCGTACTGTCGCCAAGTTATAAGAATGTGCTAATGCTTCATGTAATGGCACAATGCCATGTTCAATACGATCATAATTACTCGGCTTCCACAAATTCCCTTTTTCTGCTTTAACCTCTATAGCAGTATCGCTAACTGGCGTAATTAAGGTGTATTTTTCAGGATATGCAAGCGCAGTTAAATAGACAATAGGCTTAATCAAAGAACCTATCGGACGCACGGCATTTAATGCACGATTAAAACCTGCTCCCTGGCTATCTCTACCACCCGCCAAAGCAACAATTTCACCACTATCCCTACGGGTAACAATGGCAGCTGCCTCTAAATCCTTAGAACGCTTACGCTTTTCAAGCTTGTTTAATTCTTGGGAAAGACTATTATCCAAAGCCTCCTGCACGTTAGTATCCAAAGTCGTAAAAATATTTAAGCCTTCAGAAGTTAGATCTGTTTCATTGTATTCTTGAGTTAATTGATGCCTAACTAAATCTATAAAAGCCGGATAACGATTAGCCGGTCTATGTGCAAAAGGCTCGACCTTAAGCGCTTCCTGTTTAGCCTGATTTAACTGCTTTGTAGTAATATCACCGTGCGCAAACATTTCCTTTAAAACCAAATTACGCCGCTGTAAAGCACGCTCTGGTTGACGCCGCAAATCATAATAGCTAGGCCCGCGCACCAGTGCGACTAAAGCACTTACTTGATGCAAAGGTAAGCCCTTTAACGGACGCGAGAAATAAAATTCACTGGCCAAACCAAAACCATGAATAGCATGTGCGCCATCCTGACCTAAATAAACCTCATTCAAATAAGCTTCCAAAATTTCGTTTTTGCTATAGCGAAATTCTAAAATTAGCGCCATAAACGCTTCATTAATCTTTCTTATTAAGCTCCGTTCTGAAGTCAGATAAAAGTTTTTCACTAATTGTTGGGTAATGGTACTGCCACCTTGCACTAAGCCTCCAGCACGCAAATTTGCCCACATAGCGCGCGCAATACCTTTAAAAGAAATACCAAAATGCTGATAAAAATCACGATCCTCAGTGGCCAGTAAACCTTGAATTAGAGTTTGCGGGACATCCTCCAATTTAACCAGCACCCTATCTTCTTTATGTGCCGGATAAAAACTACCTATTTGTACCGGATCAAGGCGCACAATAGACAATTCTTTGCTTGCCTGCACATCAATAATTGAGCGAATTTCCGAGCCGCTAAAAGCAATGCGAATATGTTGCGTCAACTGTTCTTTATCGGCAAACTTAAATTGCCGGGTCTTTAAGCTAATATGTCCTGATTTTTCATTATAAGTCGCCGGTGAAGACAACTTACGATCAGCGCGATAATGCATTTTTTGCAAAAGCGCCAATAACTGCTTAATATCCATTTGCAATCCTGCATAAAGCTCAACAGGACTGGCATAAACGCGTGCAGGAATAGACCAACGCTTACCTTCAAACTGCTTTCTAACGGTGTAATCCAAATAACCGATATAGCAGACTAAGACAAAAACAACAGCAGCCAAAAAGATCAACAAAGGTTTTTTCAAGCCATTCCACGCTCTTTTAGATAATGAGGGCTTAACGACAGGCTTGACCTTACGCGCTACTCTTTTACGCGGCTTATTTGTTTCAGCCATAGCTTACTCTACGCTCTGTAAAGCTTCGACACGCTGAAAACCTCTTGGCAACGCTTGTCCTCGCTTTGCCCTTACGCCTTGATATCCCACTAAATCAGATGCCTTCAAAGTTAAAGTGCGCTTACCTGAAACTACTTTTAAAGCAGCGCCTTGAGCAATCACCGCAAGAGCTGTTACCTTATCGGCGCCTGACATTAAATCTGCGGGTAAAATTTGAATCAATTTATTACCTTTGCCTTTTGCTAAGGCCGGCAATGCTGCGGTTGGGAACATTAATAAACGGCCTTGCAAAGTAGCGACCGCAATTAAGTCGGTGTTGTTATGAATTCTCACTGGCGCGAGTAATTGCGCATCTTTAGGTAAAGTCACTACGGCTTTACCGGCTTTATTTTTAGAAATACAATCTTTCAATTGCACTCTAAAGCCATAACCTGCATCACTGGCCATCAGCATCCAATCCTCTTCATGACCACTTAATAAATATCTAAAAACCGCGCCTGCAGGTGGTTTTAAACGTCCCGTAAGTGGCTCACCCTGACTACGTGCGCTAGGCAGATCATGGGTGCTGGTGACATAAAACCGTCCTGTAGAGTCGATAATATAAACCGGCTGCGTGGTACGCCCTAAGACAGAACATAAATAGCCATCACCAGAACGATAATTCAAACTTTCCGTTTCTACATCATGTCCTTTTGCCGCACGTATCCAGCCTTTTTGTGAGAGTACAATGGTAACCGGTTCGTTATTAATTAATGCAGCCGTACTGAGCGCTTGAGCTGTACCGCGCTCAACAATTAAAGAGCGGCGCTCATCACCATATTTATCTGCATCTTCTAAAATTTCTTTGCGAACTAAACGATTTAACAGACGCTGCGAAGCTAATAGTTTTTGCAAATGATCACGCTCTTTCTCCAACTCCGCCTGCTCGCCTTTGATCGTTATTTCTTCTAGCTTAGCTAGATGGCGTAATTTCAATTCTAGAATAGCTTCAGCTTGAGTATCTGTAATCCCGAAACGTTCCATTAAAACAGGCTTAGGCTTATCTTCGGTACGGATAATAGCAATCACTTCATCGATATTCAAAAAAGCAATTAATAAACCCTCCAAAATATGTAAGCGCGCCAAGACTTTATCTAAGCGATACTGTAATCGCCTACGTACTGTTTCGATACGAAAACTCAGCCATTCCACTAAAATTTCGCGTAAACCTTTGACTTTAGGCCGACCATTTAAGCCGATCATATTCATATTCACACGGTAATTTCTTTCTAAATCGGTCGTGGCAAATAAGTGCGACATAATCGCCTCGACATCGGCACGCTTGGATTTAGGCATAACCACTAATCGCGTCGGATTTTCATGATCAGACTCATCTCTTAAATCATCGATCATCGGTAATTTTTTCGCCTGCATTTGCGCTGCGATTTGCTCAAGCAATTTCGCTCCTGAAACCTGATGCGGCAAAGCGGTAATAATAATATTATGCTCTTCTAATTCATATTTAGCGCGCATGCGAATGGAGCCATTACCCGTGACATACATTTTTTGTATATCCTCTCGGCTACTAACAATTTCAGCATCAGTTGGATAGTCAGGCCCCTGAACAAAGCCAAATAAGTCTTCTAATGGCGCTTCTGGATTATCTAGTAAATGCACACAAGCATGCGCCACTTCTCTTAAATTATGCGATGGAATATCGGTGGCCATGCCCACCGCGATCCCCATCGTGCCGTTGAGCAATATATTTGGTAATCGATCTGGCAATAAGGCAGGCTCTTTTAAGCTACCATCAAAGTTATCATTCCAGTCAACTGTGCCCTGACCTAGCTCACTTAATAAAGTCTGTGCATAAGCCGTTAAACGCGATTCAGTATAACGCATAGCGGCAAAAGACTTAGGATCATCAGGCGAACCCCAGTTACCTTGACCGTCGACTAATGGGTAACGATAAGAAAAGTTTTGCGCCATTAACACCATCGCTTCATAACACGCCGTATCACCGTGCGGGTGATATTTACCTAAAACATCCCCCACGGTACGTGCAGATTTTTTATGCTTAGATAAGGCACTTAGGCCTAATTCGGACATAGCATAAACAATACGCCTTTGCACCGGTTTCAAACCATCACCAATATGCGGTAAAGCCCGATCTAAAATAACGTACATAGAATAATCTAAGTATGCTTTTTCGGTGAAATCCTTTAAAGGGAGTTGTTCAAAGTTATCCTGAATGCCCATGATAGAGAGTGCGACTATTTTAAGTGAATAAAAACAAGCTATGTTAGCTTATAGTTTATAGTTATCAAAATGCTTCCTTAACTTATAAATTAAAAGTCCCTACTCCATCATAGACGGTGTTTTAGTTTTGTTCTAAACTCTCGACACAAGCCCCGAAGTTAGAACTTTAGCCAGTCACACACAAAACTCAACCGAAGAAATCAGACAAACCATTGAACGCTTACAAGCGCGCTAAATCAGCTGCTAATGTGATGGCACAAGGACAAAGCCAAGCAAAATCAAGCGTTAAACAAGCCGCCTCTGCGGGTGATGCACTAAGCCGTATTAATGAAAAAATTGATCAGATTAATAGCATGAATACGCAAATTGCCACAGTATCTGAGCAACAAAGTGCGGTGACTGAAGAAATTAAACGCAATATTAATAATATTGGCGAAATTTCTAATCAAACGGCACAAGGTGCTCACGCAACATCGGAGTCTAGCAAGCAATTAATGGACTTAGCCGATCAACTACGCACGGCAGTTAGACAATTTAAAATTCCCCCCCCCTCAAAACCATAGCTATCTACACACCATAGCTATCTACACAACTTTTATACTTTTAAATACCATAAATTAAAAAGTGAAGTTACCCCTCTTCTGCTGAAAAGGGCTAGGGTGAGGAGAATAAAATCAAGACTTTATCTATTTTCCTCGGCAAGACAAGCCCCCGCTTTTAAGGACTAGTCATTAAATAACTTAAGATGACCTGCTTTGGAATGCACAAAAGTAAGCTCCGCCTAGCTATTTGTAGCAAACAACCTACAACACGCGCATCGCACTAGAGTGCTTAATCCACATCATATAAGAGTTTTTATAGCGATTAACCCAGCCTCTCACCTCAATTTCCTGACCTTTTAATGCATCTAAATCATCAAAATAAACTAGGTTTTCTTTTTTTATACCAACTTCAAAATCTTCAACAAATTTCAAATACACATTTTTTGCTGTCACTTTGATCGTAGCAACGGTTCCAGATACACGTTGCCAGCCTTGTTTATTTTTATTAGTAAGCTGCTGAACTGATTTAACACTGTACTCAGAATAACCCCAAATACCCAGTTTACCAGCCTCAGCTTCAAGCTCTGCTTCGATTAATTCTGGCACATACTTAAGGTTAGGCGGAAAAATATTAACGCTAGCAAAACCTAAACGGACTAACTCACGATTAATATGCACCTCTTGCTCAGTAAAAATATGCGCTAAATAGCGCTGATACTTATCGCGTTTTTCTTGAGCAAATTCTAAACGCACTTTTTTACCTAGCAATGCTTCAATTAGCCATTTTTTGGCAAGCTCTCCACCTGCTTGTTCGACTTGATTTGGATGCTCTATTTCAGGCGTATTAATACCTAATAAGCGAATTTTCCTACCATCGCTTAATTGCACTGTATCACCGTCATAAACTTTTTTGACGACATAATAACTATAACTTTTTGCTAGTTGTAGCTCTGCAACTCGCCCATTTGATTTATCAGAATAATGCTTACGCCCTTGCGCATCAGTCCATTGATAAACCGCAGCACAACTTAGTTGCGTTACCAGCAGCAAAGCAATTGCCCAATAATATTTTTTTATCATTTAATAAAATCCTTACTAAAAACTTAACGCCATCAGTCGGGTATAAGCTTGTAGTGATATTTAATCATGGTTGTCACAGAACTTAGTGCAACTAAAGCCTGCATTCTGATAAAAACCCTGAAAATTCCATGATCTTGTTGTCTTAATGCACCAGCAAACAAATAGATTTAAAAAATCATTGTTGATGATAAATAAATTCCCTATACAATAAACTGATCACCCACAAGATATCAAGAGAGAGAGAGAATGAGTCGCCTAACTTCAATAAATTTTATCGATACATGCCAAGCTAAACTCAATTCAAGTGCACAATATCAAAAATTAAAAGCGCTGCCTAAAACTCAGTTTTGGCTAGTATTAACGGGGCTATTTCTATTATCTCAACTGCTCGTTTTTGGTAGTTTGTACTTATTCTTTGGCAAAATAGCGATGATCGGCTTTTTTGCCTGCGTTTTAGCCAGCCTAGCAACAGGAGCTGGCGCTTTACCTGCGGCTTTTTGCAAAGAAGTTTCTAATAATGTATTTAACACTTTATTGGGCGCAGCGGCGGGCATTATGCTTGCGGCAACGGCCTTTTCATTATTAGTTCCTGGTATAGAGGCAGGTAATGCATTGTGGCCAGGTAAGGGCTTATGGCTGGTTGCTTTAGGGATGTTGCTCGGCGCATTGTTTTTGCATTTAGCAGACAAAAAACTACCGCATCTGCATTTTGATGATATTTCCAATATCCAAATTGCTTCATTACAAAAAATTTGGCTATTTATTATTGCCATTACCATTCATAACTTTCCTGAAGGTATGTCTGTCGGGGTGAGCTTTGGTAGCGGTGATATGCATAACGGCATCGTGTTAGCCATCGCCATTGGCTTACAAAATATTCCTGAAGGACTTGCTGTCGCCTTGCCTTTGGTTGCTTTAGGCTATAACAAATGGAAAGCTGTCGGCATTGCAACACTTACTGGTTTAGTTGAGCCTATAGGCGGTATCTTAGGTATTACCATGGCGTCTACTTTTTCTTCAGTCATGCCTTTTGCTATGGGCTTTGCTGCTGGCGCAATGCTCTTCGTTATTTCAGAAGAAATCATCCCTGAAACGCACTCAAATGGCCGTTCACGTTATGCCACTTTTGCCTTAATGATTGGCTTTATTATTATGATGGCTTTAGATAACTTGCTTGGCTAATTATGATCGCTATTATTCAGCGCGTTACACAAGCAGATGTCTCGGTTGCTGGCAGACAAATAGGCGCAATAGAACGCGGTATTATGGCCCTCATTGCCGTTGAAAAACAAGATAGCGAGAAATCTGCACAACGTTTATTTGAACGCATTGTAAACTACCGCATTTTTCCAGATGCAGATGAGCGCATGAACTTAAATTTGCAAGCAATTCAAGGCGGATTATTAATTGTCCCCCAATTCACTTTAGCAGCCGACACCAATTCAGGTAATCGCCCTAGTTTTACGCCAGCTGCCAGCCCTGAAAAAGGCGCAGAATTATTTAATTATTTTGTTAGTTATGCTAGAAATAATTTTCCTAATATACAAACAGGACAATTCGGTGCCGATATGCAGGTGGCACTGGTAAATGATGGCCCTGTTACTTTTACTTTAAAAGTTTAATTCCCTATGAACTTATTTTTACTCGAAGGCGCGGCATTTTTCTTGTACTTTGCAAGTAGCATCAGCCTAATAAAAGACATTAAGCAAAAGCGCCGTCAAAAAATAGCGTTACTACTTGCATCTATTGCAGCTACCGGTCATGCAAGCTCTATTTTACTCAGCGCCTGGGATAAACAAACTATTGATTTTGGCTTTTTTCACACCGCTTCAATTATCTCCGTCATTATTGTCTTTTTATTACTCATTGCCTCTTTTTCAAAGCCGGTTGAAAAATTAGGTATTGCGCTATTTCCTCTCGCAGCTCTAATGCTAGCCCTTGATATTGCCTTTCCAAATTTAGCAAACACCAGCCCAACTGAGAATTCATTAGCAATGAATACTCATATTCTCAGCTCTATTGTCGCTTTTTGCTTACTCACGATCGCCGCCTTTCAAGCGCTATTGCTAGCCATACAAAACAATCAACTGAAAAGCCATAACCCTGGCCGACTAATGCTTTCATTCCCCCCCCTGCAAGCCATGGAATCCTTATTATTTCAAATGATTAGTGCTGGTTTGTTGTTTTTAAGCATTTCATTAGTCAGTGGTTTTATTTTTATTGATGACTTATTTGCTCAGCATCTTGCCCATAAAACAATGCTTTCCATACTTGCTTGGCTCACCTTTTCTGCTCTATTAATAGGCAGAAAGTTGTATGGATGGCGCGGCAAAATTGCTGTTCGTTGGACTTTATATGGTTTTCTTGCATTATTACTGGCCTATTTTGGCAGCAAATTCGTCTTAGAAATCATCCTCAATAAAGTATAAACACTCATATTGATACTAAAAAAAATTCTATGTAAGGCGTTTGAGGCTTGCAAAATACGGAGGATCTCTAGCCTAATCTATAAACACCTTATACGGGCTAATATTTAAGGACTATCAAGACATTCATTAAGCATGTAAAATTACAAAATTTCTTTTCTAATTGTGGGTAAGTAAAGTGGATTTTAGAGGTACAACAATTCTTTCTGTACGACGCGGCGATAAAGTCGTTATCGGTGGTGATGGTCAAGTCACTTTGGGTAATACGGTAATGAAAGGCAATGCGCGTAAAGTGCGCCGCTTATATCATGATAAAGTCATTGCTGGCTTTGCAGGCGCGACAGCGGATGCGTTCACACTCTTTGAACATTTTGAAGGGAAATTAGAGAAACACCACGGCAATCTTACCCGCGCCGCCGTTGAAATGGCTAAAGATTGGCGTACTGAGCGCTCTTTACGCAAACTAGAAGCGCTACTCTCTATTGCTGACAGCAAAACCTCGTTAATTATTTCCGGCAATGGTGATGTTATTGAACCAGAATTTGATTTAATCGCCATTGGCTCAGGCGGGCCATTTGCGCAGTCAGCAGCGCGTGCTTTACTAGAAAACACCGAGTTAAGCGCACGCGAAATCGTTGAAAGATCACTGAATATTGCGGCTGATATATGTATTTATACCAATCACAATTTACGTATTGAAGAGCTAGACGCTGAACCAAAGGATTAAGAATAAACATGACACAAATGACGCCCAAAGAAATTGCTCACGAACTAGATAAACATATTATCGGTCAAGCGAGCGCTAAACGCTCAGTAGCTATCGCCTTACGTAATCGCTGGAGACGCTCGCAAGTCGATGGTGCTATGCGCAATGAAATCACGCCTAAAAACATTCTGATGATCGGGCCAACAGGAGTCGGTAAAACTGAGATTGCACGACGTCTAGCTCGCTTAGCTAATGCCCCCTTTATAAAAATAGAAGCAACCAAATTCACCGAAGTTGGCTATGTCGGTCGTGATGTAGAATCCATTATCCGTGATTTAGCTGAAATTGCGCTGAAGATGACGCGCGAAGCAGCAACCCAAAAAGTACAAAATCGCGCCGCTGATGAAGCTGAAGAAGCAGTGCTCGATATTTTATTGCCACGCGCTGAAGCTGGTATGCTATCCGATACCGAAGCATCTACGCGGCAAAAAATGCGTAAAAAATTACGTGAAGGTGATTTTGATGCTAAAGAAATTGAAATAGAAGTCCAAGCTTCACGTATTGGCGTTGAAATCATGGCACCTCCTGGCATGGAAGAAATGACCAGCCAATTACAAGGCATGTTTCAAAACTTAGGTAATGAAAAAACCAAAACTAAAAAACTTCCGGTTAAAGAAGCACTTAAGCTACTAGCAGAAGAGCATGCGTCTAAATTAGTTAATGAAGATGAGATCAAATCCACAGCCATAGAGTCCGTTGAGCAACACGGCATCGTCTTTTTAGATGAAATCGACAAAGTATGCAAACGCTCGGATAGCGGTGGTGGCGATGTCTCTCGAGAAGGCGTACAAAGAGATTTATTACCTTTAGTTGAAGGCAGTACAGTCACAACTAAATATGGCATGATCAAAACCGATCATATTCTATTTATTGCATCCGGTGCATTTCATATCACAAAACCCTCAGATTTAATTCCTGAACTACAAGGTCGCTTTCCTATCCGTGTAGAGCTAGAAGCTTTAAGTAGCGCTGATTTCGTCCGCATTCTGACTGAACCTGACGCATCTTTAACCGAACAGTACCAAGCTTTACTAGCGACTGAAGGACTGCATCTCAGCTTCACTGAAGGTGGCATCAAACGTATTGCCGAACTTGCCTGGGAAGTCAATGAGAAAACCGAAAACATTGGCGCGCGCCGTTTACACACGATTCTAGAACGCTTATTAGAATCTGTTTCTTTTGATGCACCTGATTTAATTGATAAAGATATTGCTATTACTGAGGTTTATGTCAATGATTGCCTATCAGAATTCGTCCAAGACGAAGACTTAAGTCGTTATATTTTATAATTATGCGTATTAAAGCAGAATCGATTGACACCTTCCCGACGGATATAAAGTTACACAAAGTGTCGCGTATACTTGAAGTCAGCTTTGATAACGGCCAAACCTTTCAGCTTCCGTGTGAATACCTACGCGTATTCACACCGTCTGCTGAAGCAATGGGCCATGCTCCCGGCCAAGAAACCTTGCAAGTTGGCAAAGAAAACGTAGCTATAAACTCAATTAGAGCGATTGGTAATTACGGTATTGCTCCTGATTTTAGTGATGGTCATAATAGCGGCATTTATACTTGGGAATTACTCTATAAACTCGGCAATGAATACGATGTTATATGGCCTGGCTATTTAGCAGAACTAAAAGCAGCCAATTATACGCGCATAGAACCGGTACAAAATTAAACTAATGGGTAGCTCAAATGAGTAGCACCTCTTTTCCAGATTGCAGGCATACGCAGCCCGCCCTTATATTTAAGATAAACCTATGACAACTGAAAATACCACCCACTTTGGTTTTAAACAAGTCGCAGCAAAAGACAAAGTCAAATTAGTGCGCGGAGTTTTTGATTCTGTTGCGAGTCAGTATGACGTTATGAATGATTTAATGTCCCTCGGAATTCACCGTATTTGGAAACGCGTTGCCGTACAATTAAGCAATGTCCGCGAAGGTGAAAAAGTACTCGATTTAGCAGGGGGTACAGGCGATTTAACCACGCTGTTTGAAAAACGCGTTGGCAAAACTGGCTCAATCGTCTTAGCTGATATTAATTCCGAAATGTTACGCACAGGACGTGATCGTTTAATTGACCGTGGCTTAATTGGCAATGTTAGCTATGCTCAAGTTAACGCTGAATGCCTGCCCTTTGAAGATAATACTTTCGATTGCGTCTGCATTGCTTTTGGCTTACGTAACGTAACCGATAAAGATGCGGCATTACGTTCCATGTATCGCGTACTTAAACCTGGTGGCCGGGTCATTGTTTTAGAATTCTCCCACCCAACGGATAAATTAACAGAAAAAGTTTACGACTTTTATTCTTTTAAATTATTGCCCAAAATTGGCAAAATTGTTGCTAAAGATGAGGACAGCTACCGTTATTTAGCAGAATCAATTCGTATGCACCCTAAACAGGATGTACTAAAAGAAATGATGCAAAATGCCGGCCTAGAGCGTTGTGAATTTTTCAATATGTCACAAGGCATTGTCGCCGCGCATAGAGGTTATAAGTTCTAAATTTGGTCATACAAAGCGCAACCGAAGACTTGCTTGCGCTTTGCAGAAATACCCAGCCCTCCAACCTTATTGCCGCTTATTAATCGTATGACAATCAAACCTTTACTTATTAATGCTTTTGAAACTGCGCTCAATAAATATCTTAGTTTAGATGAAGATATTGATCTCTTTTTACAGCCACTAACAGGTAAAGTCATTGCTGTTACTCTGCTCCCGTTTAATGAGACCCTATACCTTTGCCCTACGAGGCAACGCATTCAGATTATCGATCAATATGCACAGCCTGCCGATACCACACTTATAGGCTCGTTACCCGCCTTTGGCTTAATGGGCTTGAGCTCAACACCTGCACGTTCATTTTTCTCTGGTGAAGTCACTATTGAAGGCGATTTACATTTAGGCCGTCATTTTCAACAATTATTCGCTCAGCTGGACATAGATTTAGAAGAACAATTAGCACATTACACGGGCGACATCATTGCGCATAAAGTTGGCAATTTTTTTCGTAACCTAAATAATTGGCAACAAGAAAGCGTGAACAGCTTAAAACTCAATGCCACTGAGTTTTTACAAGATGAAAGCAAAGACCTCCCACCTGCCCCTGAAGTCAACATATTCAGTCAACAAGTTGACCAACTAAGAGAAGATTTTGACCGACTCGAAGCACGAGTTACGCGCTTAAACGACACATTAAAAGCTAAACAGGCTTAAAGGAAGATTACGTGAAGCACCCCAAACTGATACTAAGGTTACTCAACATAAACTGGATATTGATTACTCATGGACTCGATGACCTAATCCTAAAAACGCATTTGTTCAGGCCGCTACGTTTTCTGGCTATTTTCTCACCTAATTTCTGGCGCAAAAAAGAATTTGGTACGCGCGGCGAACGCATCCGTCGCACATTAGAAGATTTAGGCCCGATTTATGTTAAATTTGGCCAAGCCCTGTCTACACGCAAAGACATATTACCTGATGATATCGCCGATGAATTAGTCAAATTACAAGATAAAGTACCGCCTTTTTCTGACCAAGAAGCACGCGAAGTTATTGAGCAGCAACTAGGCATGACTATTGAAAGCGCCTTTGCTGAATTTTCAGCCAGCCCCTTAGCTTCTGCTTCTGTTGCTCAAGTTCATGCCGCCGTTTTACATAACGGCGAACAAGTTATCGTCAAAGTTTTACGGCCTGACGTAGAAAAATGGATACACTCAGATATTGGCTTGCTTTATGAACTGGCCTATTTTGCCGAAAAATTCTGGACGGATGCCAAACGCTTACATGCTAAAGAAATCGTCACCGAATTTGAAAAAACGTTACTTGATGAATTAGATTTAGTCAGAGAAGCAGGAAATGCCACCAAATTAAAACGCAATTTCGAAGACTCTGACGCCCTTTACGTGCCTGCAATTCATTGGGAATTTACACGCCGCAAAGTACTAGTTATGGAACGTATTCATGGCATTCCAGTAGGCAATATTGATGAGCTACGTGCTGCCGATGCAGATTTCAAGTTATTAGCTGAACGCGGCGTAGAAATCTTCTTTACCCAAGTCTTTAGAGATAATTTCTTCCATGCCGATATGCACCCTGGCAATATTTTTGTCGACATTCCAGGAAAATATATTGCCGTCGATTTTGGTATCGTTGGCTCTCTATCCTCTTCCGATCAGCGCTATTTAGCTGAAAATTTACTCGCCTTTTTCAATCGTGATTACCGCCGCGTCGCGGAAATGCACATACAATCCGGATGGGTTCCTGCACACACTCGCGTTGAAGAATTTGAATCCGCTATTCGCAGTGTTTGTGAGCCTATTTTTGATAAACCTTTAAAAGATATTTCCTTTGGCTTATTACTATTACGCTTATTTCAGACCGCGCGTCGCTTTGATATGGAGGTACAACCGCAGCTGGTGTTATTACAAAAAACTTTGCTCAATATTGAGGGGCTAGGTCGTCAACTTTATCCTGAACTCGATTTATGGCAGACCGCTAAACCCTTTTTAGAAGCCTGGTTTAAAGAGCGCTTGAGTCCGAAAGCAAAAATCCAACAAGCAATCAAAAAATTCCCAGAATTAGCCGAGCATTTTCCCGAAATTCCTACACTATTATTCCAAGTTCTTGATGACGCGGCACATACCAGCCAGCGCGCAGAAACACATCACCAACAGCTAGACCAACTACGCAAACAAATGCAAAGCAATCATAAAAGTACGCTTTATGCTTTGTTAGCCAGTGCAACCCTAATTAGCACAGCGATATTTTTCAGCTAAAATGCTAGTTAATATCCTCCCTAAAACAGAAATTTCAGCCAAAGAAAATCTACAATGGCTGTTTATTCTGAGGAATTTAATGATCGGCGGCGAATCACTACTGCTGTTGATTTCCATTGACATTCTAAAGATTCCACTACACCAGGAAGCGCTCTGGCTAACTATTCTAGCCATTGGCTCGGTTAATTTATATACCTGGATTCGCTTAAAAACCGATCTACCTGTGACCGAGATGGAAATTTTTTCGCAATTAGCCATGGATGTCTTTGCAATTGCGGCACTTTTATATCTAACCGGTGGAGCAACCAATCCATTCACTTGGATCTTCTTGCTGCCAGTTATTCTTACCGCAATCACTCTACCCCATGCCTACACCTGGTACATGGTGATATTAACCACCACTATATATACTTTTTTAATTCCCTACCATGCGTCTTTATTGAGTGTTGAACCGCATTTAATGCATGATGAAATGAGTAATATCGCGCATAACATGCATAGCCAACAAGATGAGGAATTTTTTAATTTTCATATTTTTGGCATGTGGTTTGGCTTTGTCTGTAGTGCTGGCTTAGTTGCGTTCTTTTCTTTAGAACTGTCCAACACCATCAAAGCCGGCGAACGCACGCTGGCTGAAGCGCGCGAAAAGGCCTTACAAGATGATCGCATTATCTCTTTAGGTACTTTGGCGGCGAGTGCCGCCCATGATATGGGCACTCCCTTAGGTACCATGGCTATTATTGCCCATGAACTAAAGCATGACACCGGTCCGATTACACAAGCTGAATTGTGTGAAAAAATGTCCATCATGCAAGATCAAATCAACCGCTGCAAACAAGCTTTATCGGTCATGTCCGCTTCTGCCGGTGAATTACGCGCTGACTCGGGTCATGTGACGTTACTCAGTGACTATTTGGATGAAGTTATCATGCAATGGCGCAGTCAACAGCCAGGTGTCAAATTAAATTTACTCATTAATCCTGAAGCGCCTTTAAACTCGTCTATCATAGCCGAGCTGACACTCACTCATTCTTTAATTAATATTTTAAATAATGCCGCCAAAGTTTCACCACGAGAAAAAGGTATTGATTTAGCTATTCATCGCTGTACCCAGGAAAATTTTATTGGCTTACAAATACGCGATTATGGTCCTGGCATACCGGATAAATTACTGGATAAAATCGGTAAAGCACCGATCAACAATAGCAACCAAGGTTTAGGCGTTGGATTGTTCCTTACCTATTCAACTATTAACCGTTTAGGCGGTACAATAGAAGTTAGTAACTCGCCTACAGGTGGTGCCTGTATTGATATTTTTCTACCTCTGGTTCCTAGCTAACTTATAACTTATGTCTGAAGAAACTCAAGCTCGCTTATTACTAGTCGATGACGATCAAACGTACTGCTCAGTGCTTAAATCTGCACTGGAAAAACGTGGCTTTGAAGTCTATTTCGCCTATGATGTAAAAAATGGGCTTAGCTTAGCAGAGCAATTTGAACCTGAATATGCGGTCATTGATTTACGTATAGGCTATGAATCTGGCTTAGAATTAGTACAAAAACTCATTTCTCTGGATATCAATACGCAAATTGTTATGCTAACCGGCTTTGCCAGTATTGCCACCGCAGTTGAGGCAATCAAACTCGGTGCCAAACATTATTTAACCAAACCAGCTAATGCCGATGAGATTCTCCAGGCACTAAATAAAGATTCAGGCGATAGCTCTGTTGCCATTAATGAAAACCCCCTCTCCGTTAAACGCTTAGAATGGGAACATTTACAAAAAGTATTAATGGAGCATGATGGCAATATTTCAGCCGCTGCGCGTGCATTGAATATGCATCGTCGCACTTTACAACGAAAATTAGATAAACGTCCGGTAAAAGAATAATGAGCACAGAAAATAAAGAACACCCGTTTGCAGAAACTATTCGTATTCTAGGCAAGGGAAAAAATGGCTCGCGCCCACTCACCCAAGAAGAAGCCTATCAAGCGATGCGCATGATTTTGGCTGGTGAAGTTGAAGAGATACAGCTTGGCGCCTTTTTAATGCTGATGCGCGTCAAAGAAGAAACGCCCGAAGAACTGGCTGGTTTTGTACTTGCCGTACGCGAAACATTACCTAAGCATAGATCACAACGGGCCGATTTGGATTGGTCTTCTTATGCAGGGAAACGCCGCCACTTACCGTGGTTTATATTATCCAGTTTATTGCTAGCAGAAAATGGCGTTAAAGTTTTAATGCACGGCTCGGCGCCACATTCAGACAACCGCCTTTTTGTCCAAGACATGCTACCTTTATTCTCCTTAGCACCTGCGCAATCGGTTACTGAAGCTGAATCACAACTACAAAACAACAATTTTGCTTACTTGTCATTAGAGCAATTTTGTCCGGCTTTAAATAAAATGATACACCTACGTTCATTGATGGGGTTACGCTCGCCAGTCCATACCTTAGTACGTTTAATTAATCCTTTTAACGCTCCTTACAGTATTCAAGGTATTTTTCACCCTAGCTATCGCCATGTACATCAAGAAGCCGGATTACTGCTGCAACAACCTAATATGGCTGTGTTAAAAGGTGAAGGTGGAGAAACGGAGCGTAATCCTGATATGCAATGCTTGGTACAAAGTGTCCATAATAATGAACTTTCAGAAGAAATATGGCCGGCACTATTTACTCGGCGTCATGTCAAACCGGAGCTACTAGAGCCTAAGCAGCTGATACAGCTCTGGCGTGATGAGTGGCAGGATGAATTTGCTCAAGCGAGCATTATTGGTACCACGGCGGTTGCTTTAAAACTACTAGGAAAAGCCGCATCTCAGGCTGATGCGCATGATTTAGCAAGCCAATATTGGTACAAGCGAAATAAGAACGCTTATGCCCCTCGGTGATAAAACTGGGGAATCCCTTTGATTTCAATTTTTTCCATATGCTGATATTCAAGACCCAATATTGTTCCTTCATTATTATCATGTTCGAACCAAGCGATTTTTGCTTCACCGTGTAGATGTAACTTATCAAACTTAAATTCGATAAGCATACTCTCCTGAACAGGAACATGCTCTGGAATACGTAGCATCAAGCCCTCAACCGAGACATTCCGAGTCATAAATTCGTAAACATTTTTAGCGATAAGCGCTTGGCCGGGGGCAGTGATACTTTTACGATAGGCTTTACGTTTATACAATGAACTATCTGCATCATAAGAAATTTGTTTAAACTCTAAGCCAATTAAAATATGTTGATCGCCCATTTCAGCTCTTACAATTTCAGCTTCACCGGCTAAATTTAATTTTTCTATAAAAATATCAACTAAACTGGACTGTTTAAGCAACAAAAATACATCTCGCACATCGTTAACAACAAGGGAAGTATCGATATATCCTAGCATGCCGGTAATCGAAAGATTTTGCACTTGCATTTCATGCTCTGCTCCACCAATAAACATCAATCCTTGAAAATTTAAATTTTTTCGGTAATTTTGTCTTGAATTTATCATATTGAAACCATTATTTTATGTGCGCAACAGTATAATTGCATTATCTTTAGATTTATATACCTCGCTTTTGACAGGTTAGCTTATATTTAAATAAAAACAATACTTTATGATAAAATTTCTCATTTAAAATGAGCTAAGTCAGCGGCATTAATAAAAAATTATGTTTAAACAAACTATTAGACATTTGCTCCTAGTCTTATTTATTTTGTCATTAACGGCTTGCACCGCCTCACAGCCTAAAAATACCCAAGATATTTGTGAGATTTTCCAAGAAAAAGATGATTGGTATAACTACACCAAAGACTCTTATCTGAAATGGGGCGTGCCTATACACATACAAATGGCTATTATGCACCAGGAATCACGTTTTGTTGCTGATGCAAAACCACCTAGGCCTTGGCTATTAGGTATTATTCCCTGGTTCCGCAGTAGCTCCGCCTACGGCTATCCACAAGCACAAGACGGTACATGGGATTGGTATCTGAAAGAAGCAGGTAGTTGGGGAGCTGACCGAGATGACTTTGAAGATGCAAGTGATTTTATTGGCTGGTACTGCGCCACCAGCCATAAAAAATTAGGCATTTCCAGACTGGATACAATTAACCAATACTTAGCTTATCATGAAGGACACGGTGGCTTTCAGCGTAAATCCCATTTAAAAAAACCTTGGTTATTAAAAACAGCAAAAAAAGTAAACAGACAAGCGCAAATTTTCCAGCAACAATTAAAGGGCTGTCAAACAGAATTAGAAAGTGCCAGCTCTTTTTTTTGGTAAAATAGCTAGCTTACAATTTAAGGAGTTACCCATGGGTAAAACTCAACCTATCATTATCGCAGTTTCCATTATCTTACTTATAGGATTTTTCATGTTTTCAAGAAACAACTCAGAACTTGCCCAAAACAACCTCACTGAAGGCGCAGCATTTCTTGCTGATAACGCCACTAAAGAAGGCGTTATTACGACAGCAAGTGGTTTACAATACACTATTCTTACTGATGCAGAAGGCGAAAAACCAAGTGCTACAGCGAATGTAACCGTGCATTATAAAGGTACTACTTTGGATGGGACTGAGTTTGATAGTTCATACAGCCGTAACGCGCCGGCCACCTTTCCTTTAAATCGCGTAATTGGCGGCTGGACAGAAGGTGTGCAGTTAATGTCAGTGGGCGCTACTTACCGTTTCTTTATTCCATCTGAGCTCGCTTATGGCGCACAAGGTGCTGGCGGTGCAATTGGCCCTAATGCAACACTTATTTTTGATGTTGAATTGCTAAGCTTCCAATAAAACCTAGTCTGGAGCAGAGTATTTTCATAGCGACATTTTAGTTCCAGCCTTTAATTCTGAAAATGCTGTTGACTTAAAAATCCTCCCTCCGCTGCAACAAGCGTGGGTTTAAGTCAACGCCATTATTTAATTTCCATGCTTCTCAACCTTTATAAATATCACATGACCGACTCACGTTTTTTTGCGACCTGCCCCAAAGCAATGGAAGATATCCTTGCTACTGAATTAAAACAACTGGGTGTGCAACAGGTTAAAACCGCTATGGCCGGTGTGTATTTTGAAGGTTCATTAGAAAACGCTTACCGTGTTTGCCTTTGGTCACGCATTGCTAATCGTGTGTTACTGGTTTTAGACACCTTTAGCGTAACTAGCCAGGAAGATTTATACGACGGCATCTATAAAGTGAACTGGTTTGAGCATATGAAACCTGATGATAGCTTTGCCGTTTCATTTAATGCTAAAGCATCTGAAGCAATCAACAACACGCACTTTGGTGCCATCAAAGTAAAAGATGCCGTGGTTGATCAGATGCGCAAAAAATTCAATAAACGTCCTGAAATTAATCTCACGCAACCGAATATTCGCATTAATGTCTATTTACAACAAGAACAGGCAACGCTGAGCTTAGATTTATCCGGTGGGAGCTTACATCGCCGCGGCTATCGTGATATTAGCATTGCCGCACCGATCAAAGAAAACCTTGCCGCCGCCATACTTTATCGCAGCAAATGGCCAGAAATAGCACGCCAAGGCGGTAGTTTAATCGACCCCATGTGTGGTTCAGGCACCTTATTACTAGAAGCCGCCATGATAGCAGCCGATTATGCTCCAGGCTTACAGCACAAACACTTTGGCTTTACTAGCTGGAAAAAACATGACGCTGCGCTATGGCAATCATTACTAGCGGAAGCTGAGCAACGCAAAACGATTGGCTTACAAAACTTAGCCACTATTGTCGGTTTTGACCAAAGCAGACAAGCAATCAATGCCGCTTTATTACATATAGAAAACGCCGGCTTACAAAATTACATACATGTTGAACGGCGCGATATAAAAGATGCTACCGCAGCAGAAAGCTGGCAGCGCGGCATCGTCATGTGTAACCCGCCTTACGGCGAACGTTTAGGTAATACCGAAGAAACCGCACTCTTATATCGCAGCTTTGGTGATGTGCTAAAAACGCAATTTAAACATTGGCAAGCTGCGATGATTATCAGCGATCCTGAACTCGGCTTTCGTTTAGGTATCCGCTCGCAAAAGCCGATTACTTTTTTTAATGGCGCTTTAGAATGCAAGCTCTTGCGCTTTGCGATAGAAGAAGAAAACTTTTTCACACCTAAAGCAAAAACGCCACAAGAACGCATCGAACTAGCTATTGAACATCCACCAGAAATAGACAGCGAAGCGGCAGAAAATGTACAAATGTTTGCTAACCGCCTAAAGAAAAATATCAAGAAAATTGCTAAATGGCTGAAACGTGAAGATATACACTGCTACCGTATTTACGATGCCGACTTACCTGAATATGCCATTGCGATTGATGTCTATCAAGGCGACAAAACATGGATTAACGTCCAGGAATATCAAGCACCTAAAACTATCTCTGAAGAAAAAGCAAATTCACGCCTAGCTGCGGCCATGAATGAAATCCCTAAAGTTTTTAATATCCCTAAGGAGCAAGTATATTTAAAAATACGCAGCAAACAAAAAGGCATAGAGCAATACGAAAAACAAGCGCATTCAGAGCAATTTGCAATAATTGAAGAGCACGGCGCACGATTTTATGTCAATTTTGAAGACTATTTAGATACCGGAATCTTTTTAGATCATCGCCCTATTCGTCTACATATCCAGCAGCAAGCCAAAGACAAACATATCTTAAACTTATTTGCCTACACGGGCACCGCTTCAGTACATGCGGCCATTGGCGGTGCAGCGTCAACTACCAGCGTAGATATGTCTAAAACTTATTTAGAGTGGGCGCAACGCAATATGGAGCTCAATCAAGTTAAAAATGACCATTATTTTATTCGTGCCGATTGTAAAGAATGGCTAGAAGAACAAACCACAAAACCTAAACGCGACCAGGCCTACGATTTAATTTTTCTTGATCCGCCGACATTCTCCAACTCCAAACGCATGGAAACTACGCTTTCCATACAAGAAGATCATGTGGCATTAATCAAAAATGCAATTCAATTATTAAATGACGGCGGCGTGCTTTATTTCTCGACCAATTTCCGCCGTTTTAAATTGGATACCGAAGCACTAGCAAACTTCCATATAGAAGATATTAGCGCCGATACCATTCCGGAAGATTTTGCCCGAACCCCTAAAATTCATTATTGCTGGGAAATTACCCGTTAAAGCCATGCAACACATTAAAGTCATAGTAAAAGGTCGAGTACAGGGTGTCGGCTTTAGAGCCTTCACCCTAAAGTCAGCAAAAAAACACGCTATTTATGGCACAGTAAAAAATCGTGCCGATGGTACTGTAGAAATTATTGCCTCTGCACCAACACAAGCGCTAGAAGCTTTTATTGGTGAATGCAACAAAGGACCGTTATTCGCCAAAGTAACTGAGCTAAACACTATAGAACTTCCTAGCCCCCTAGTATTGTTCACTGATTTTAAAATTATTGATCAATAGCAAACAGTAGCGCTCAAGAAAAGCCAATTCATGCCGACTACCTACACATAAAGAATAATGGAGTAATGACAATGAACATAATATTTATCAAACGGCTTTTTGTATTAACTGTGCTCAGTATCAGTATTTTTGCTTGCACCCCGCAAAAAGTAGCAAAAATTCAAGTCCCTCCCGTTAAAATATTAACAGCAATGGGCTATGGTGCGACCGATATGTTCAGTAATTATTCGCCAGCACAACGGCGTCTAATGGGAATGCGCGCATCAAAAATGGATGCTTATCGCAATCTTGCCGAACAAATTTACGGCGTAAGAATTCATGGGCATACTACCGTATCGGCAATGGCAGTACAGAATGATAGTTATAGGACTTATATTGATGCCTTTTTAAAAGGTGCGCGAGTTTTAAGCATCACAGCAGTCGATGCGGATACTTATGAAACGGTACTTGAAATCACACTAACACCCAAATTCTTTACCTGCTTAAGCGGTACAGCAGCGATACATAGTCAATGCCTTAATGGCTTCAACTCTAATCACAATCATTACAGTGACAATATTAGCCCAGAAACCAAAGTTGCCAGCCTTTCTGCTTATAACTGTAACTCTATCGACTGCTATAAATATCCCGATATTTCAGGCTTTTACAATAAACAACACTAATCAGGAACGAACACTATGAAACATCAACTCAAAGCCGCGCTTATCGCTCTTTTGCTGACATCGCTTAGCGCCTGTGAATCGGGAATGTTTATCCGAGCCAGTCATTCGCATCATTACCATGATGAGGATCATTCTTATAACCAACCTATCAGCTGGGGTTATACTGTGGGTGATCCGGTATTAGATGCCGGTCATTTCGGTCACTTCTACCCCTCCAACTTTTATGGACAATATATTGCCCATGAAGGAGAAGGTGCTACTGCGCCATAATTAATACATTATGCAAAACGCCAATAAACATCTACTACTTATTTTTTGCTTACTATTGCAGGCATGCAGCATCTCAAAAACACCTGCAAGTCTTCCTGTTGAGCAAATAGCGACCGTCGAGGGTCAAGCAATAATACAAGACGGAGCCCAACTACTCGCCCGAAAAATGGCTATCCGTGATGCCATTCGTCAAGCCTCGTTGGAAAATAACAGTCAAATCAATAGCCGCACACTAATCAACCAAAATAGTATTGCGCTCGATGCCTTCAGCCTAAGAACGACGGCATTAATCAATAATACAAAAGTCATAGATGAGTGGATAGAAAATGACACTTACCATGTGCGCGCTATTGTCCATTTAACCACCGGAGGTATGTGCACCCCACAATACCGCAAACGCATAGCAGCAACCGCATTCCCTATGGTACAACCCAGCCAGATCAGCATGGCTGAGAGCAATGATTTAAGCAACGGAATTCCAAGAGAAATTAGCAATATCCTAACTGAATCAGGTGCTTATCTGGGACGTAATAAAACCCATACTGTTTTATATGCTGATCCAGATCTAGCTCCAGAAATCACAGGGACTCATCCCTACGATATATCTGACGACATGACCTTAGCAAAAAGAAGCCGAGTACAGTTTGTATTATCGGGCGTCATCAGAGATTTAGAATCTTCACCTAGACAATATAATCGTGGCTCAGGCGTCATCTCCTGGATAAAGTCGCTTAACAGTTATTTTTATACGACACGCAGCATTACCATTGATGCCTATATACATGATGGTTACAGTGGCGCATTACTTTTTCAGCATCGCTACAAAGACCAAGCAACGGGCAGCATCCGGATACCTAAAGATGTCATGGTAGGCAGCGAACAATTCAACGATACCGATACAGGCAATAAAATCACTAAAATCATTAACCAATCCGTTAAAGATATACAACAAGCCTTAAATTGTTATCCTTTTTATACCCGTATTTTAAAAATAGAAGATAACAAAGTTTTTATTGATGCAGGCGCGCAAGAACGCCTCAACGAAGGGGATCAACTGGTTGTTTACAGTAGCTTAGGAACAATAAATCAGCTCGGTGGCGAGCAAGAAGTTTTAGGCTTTGATAAAAAGCCAGCAGGTGTTTTAACCATTAAAACAATCATGCCTTTATTTGCCATAGGCGAGCTAGAAGCGCCACCCCATATGCTAGGCATAAAGGTAGGGGACTGGGTTAAATCATGGTGATCATGCGCACAAGAGAATTGTTAGTCGAGGTAGAATAAAGCACCTGTTTCTATAGCCCCCTAATGAATCGTGAGAGCGCATAGCGAAACCGATCAACTTGGAAAAATACCGCTCTAAGCTTGAGCAGCCAATTTTTGTGTGTCGCTGACGAAGATATAATCTGTTTTTAAGCAATGATCTAACCATTTTTCCAGAAAATAATTTAAGCGCCACTTATAATCCATAATATCTTTACTACGACTGATATCAGTAATCGCATTAGCCACTTCTACGCGTTTATAATCACGCAGCACTTCAGCAATACAAACATCAAAATACACACGAATTTTGACCGCAGGCTCCAATAGTAAATTAGAATCCTCAGTAAAAAAATGACTTAATTGTATCGTTTTCGTATACGGAGTCTGCTCAAGAACTTGCACATGCAACATTGGCTTTCCCTGGGAAAATCCCTGAGCGGAACCAGACAGATACCTAAGATTAGGAATTAATCGAACTATTTTTTTATAATTTCCCTCGCAAACAGTCTGCAAACAAAATGATTTATTAAGCGGGGTAACCTTAAACATAACGTAAATTAAACAGCCTTAATCCCTTTTATTTCCGTTGCCACTTGATATAATCCTGGCTCTACATCCTTACAACGAATAACCTCCACGTAAGCTTTCATAGGCGGCGTCAATGAATTCTCTGGCGCGATAGTCACCTCTAAAGCAGCACCAGCCTCAAGCACTTGATCAGCAGTAAATAAAACACCTGAGCCACTTAAATTTAAACAGGTTCCAACAAACGACTGATCCGAATCAGGGAACTTATAAGTCATTGCACAAGACACATCCATACGGATAAATGCTCTAGATTCTGCGTGATCCAACATTAGTTACTCCAAAATATAACCCAAAATTAAATACAATTACTCTTAACTTAGTTTCTTAGCGGCAAGAATAACGTAAAATATACCGCCAAGAAGTATATCCTAAAACAATGCTCCATTTTTAGCTGAATAAGTAAAAATAACAAGTAAATTTAGCTAAATAAAAATTAAGCAACTTTAAGATCACTGATACTACGACAAATCACTGTATATTTCACATAAATACTAAAAAACGAGACCTAATTCACAATGCAAAAATCAACTATACTTACAGGTATCACCACAACCGGAACACCACACTTAGGTAATTATGTAGGCGCTATTCGCCCAGCGATTCAAGCAAGCAAAGATCCGCTGGCAACGCCTTTTTATTTTTTAGCAGATTATCACGCATTAATTAAGTGCCAAGAACCTGAAAAAGTACGCCAATCCAGCTTAGAAATCGCTGCAACTTGGCTTGCTCTAGGCCTAGATACCAAAAATGCCACCTTCTATCGTCAATCAGATGTCCCTGAAATTATGGAGCTCAGCTGGATGCTAACCTGCGTTGCCTCTAAAGGCCTAATGAACCGTGCACATGCCTATAAAGCGGTCGTTGCTGAAAATGAAGCGACAGCAAATACCGATGCTGACAAAGGCATTACCATGGGACTCTTTAGCTACCCCATTCTTATGGCCGCCGATATACTTATTTTTAATGCCCATAAAGTGCCTGTTGGCAAAGACCAAATGCAACACATCGAAATGGCACGTGATATAGCCGCTCGTTTCAACCACATTTATGGCGAACACTTCGTACTACCTGAAGCCATTGTCGATGAAAACACATCTACTTTAGCGGGCTTAGATGGGCGTAAAATGAGCAAAAGCTACGACAATACGATTCCCTTATTTGCACCTGAAAAACAACTCAAAAAACTGATTAACAAAATCAAAACTAACTCCTTAGAACCAGGCGAGCCTAAAGATCCAACAGATTGTACTTTATTCAGCACCTACAAAGCTTTCGCCAGCGAACATGAAGTAACTGACATTCGTCAGCGCTATGCCGAAGGAATTGCCTGGGGAGAAATGAAAAAGGTTTTATTTGAAAAGATTAACAGCCATATAGCACCCGCTAGAGATCGCTATCAAGCCTTAATCCAAGAACCCGCACATATCGAACAGCAACTACAAGAGGGCGCTGAAAAAGCACGCGCAATAAGTGCCCCCTTCTTATTAGAACTACGCAAAGCAGTTGGGATTCAAAAAATGATTTAAACGCTCACCACTGTTATAAACAATAACGAGTAGTCGCTGAATATATTCAGCCACCACCCGTTATTGTTTGTTTTTATCTTGAGAACTAGTTCATTATTTATATATCAGCTTAGGTGTAAGCTACACCTAACAGAAAAAAATTAACCATAGTTAATACTATTTGAATAAGAGGTGATGACATGACTGCATCAGCAATAGATTTAGACGTACTCAACGAATTATTTGATAACCAAAAAAAGCTTGATGATATTTTTGGCTCACTTTTTGATGACGATTCTTTTCTCAGCGTCTCATCATATGACGAACCCACTCTCAGAAGCAGCGAGCAAAAAAGCAGCCAAATAAGCTATAGTACAGATGACTATGCGGATGAGTTTACTCACGGAAGCAGAAGCATTTTCTCTTTAGTTATGCCCATAGCAATGGAAATTGCAGTTATATATTACGGAATAATGTATTTCTACTAAATTTTCCGATGAAAATGAAAACGACCTGAGTTGGTCAGCAATTCTCAATTCAGGTTGTCTTATATTTCTGGTATCGGAATTTCTAGCCCTTCCAGCATAAACTCCATTAGTTTTTGCCAGCTATCAAAGTGCATGTAGCGGCTAAGCGCCCTAATATCATCAAAAAATGTTTTTCTGCTTGCCAGTTCATTACGTATAAGCGCACAACATTGGTCAAACCATTCAAGTACCGTATGCACTAAAAAAAGCGAGTATATTCAGGCTTGCTAATAAAGATGACAGGTGCTGTTTGCCATGCCTAACCGCTACGTGCATCAGGCATGGCTGCAAGCGTTTGCTTGATGTGTCCAAGCAAATTTGACTGTCTGAAGGTTGTCATTTTTTCGACGGTATCTATCACTTACAGATTTTATTTGAATGAGGAATTGGGGTTATTTTATCACTGAATCCTAAATTGAGAATTGCTGAGACAAACTAATCTCAATAAGCTAGGCATGATTGTTGGGTTAGCTTTTTTATTGTTCTGCCACCAAAACCAAACTTACTAATTATTTAACCTGAGTTCGGGATAAGAAAATCTCTTTAATATCTAGTTGTTACAGTTATATTTATGTATTTTTGTCTAAAAATACAAATAATCTTGGATTTTTAAGTCGCCTTTTAAGGGGGTATCTGCATGATTTGGCTAGGAAAATCATGGAAATATAAAAATCCCCTTTAAAATCAATAACTATTATCCCGAACTCAGGTTAATTATTTATTTCTTGATTGGTTTTTCTCAACTAAGATTTGCATGGCATCTTGGTAAAAACAAAAGCCATGTTTACCTTTCGCTTTAGCTCTATACATCGCTACATCTGCCTGCCTTAAAATATCCGTTGCTCTAAAGCTATCTGCTTCCATGAGACTAATTCCTATACTGACCGTTATAGGGTACTCGCTCTCTTTCAGAATAAAAGACTGCTGACTATCAAGTAATATTTTTTCTGTAACACTCATTGCGTGCTCTAGCGTTAATCTTTGCCCCTTTTTCTCGGTAGGTAAAATAAGGACAAACTTATCCCCTTCCAGACGCGCCACGGTATCTGATTTACGCAATAACTGAGTTAAACGCTGAGCAAACTGTATCAAAACCTCATCACCATATTGATAGCCTAAGCGATCATTTATCTCTTTAAAATTATCTAAATCTATAGCGATCACTGCGCCACTAGTTTGCGCTCTTTGTGCATGGATTAGCGCTTGCTCCAATCTATCTACGAGTAAACGCCTGTTAGGTAGTAAAGTTAAGGGATCATAAAAAGCAAAATACTTAATCCTTTCTTCTGCTTGCTTTTGCAGGGTAATATCAGCAAATACTGAAACAAAATAAGCCGTATGCCCCTGCGCATTTTTAACCGCAGTTATCGTTTGCCGCTCTAAAAAAACAGCTCCGCCTTTATTACGGTTCCATATCTCACTTTCAAATTTACCGGTTTCTAATAATGCACTCCACATATCGCGATAAAATTCAGAATTTTGTCTTCCAGAAGACAAAATACGCGGATTACGACCAATAACCTCATGTTCTGCATAGCCAGTAATTTCGGTAAAAGCCTTATTTACTCTTAAAATCTTAGCCTCAGGATCGGTAATTAAAATAGCTTGATGCGTTTCAAAAGTCACTGCTAACAAATTCGCGTTAACCTCTGATGCGTGCAAATCTTCCAGATAATTAGCCAATTGCTGCCTTAAACTAGCATTACTTTGGATATAAACTCGCTGCATGAGCATAACAATAACGGTACATAGCAAGCCCAACAACAAAATACCCCAAGAAGTAGGCGCTTGAATCTTGGCAACAAAAGCAGGCGTTGCATGCAAATTTATCATCCAAACCTTATTGGCTAAGCTGACTTCTTGTGCCACTGCCTGCGCTATGCTGGCCGTATCATCACGCCCTAATTGCTGATAAATTAACACAGCCTGCTCTTGCGTTGTATCTAACAAACTCAAATTGATATTTTCCATATGACTTTGCGCCAAGATCTTTTCGACAAAAGGTTTAAGGCTAATAATTTGAGCAAGATACCCAATAAAGGCATTATCGCGCTCCTGCTCGCCGCTTTCTGAATGATAAAAAGGAATATAATTAATAATATAGAAATTATCTTGGCCATCTTGGCTTTTAGTATGATGCTCGTCTGACACCTGAAGCATCGTCTTACCGCTCGCCCTTGCCCTGCTTAAAGCATGAAATTGGCTCAGCTCACTATTAACATCAAAACCCAAGGTGGTTTTATGCTGTGCTAATGGGTAAACATAAGTAACAGGCAAATACTCCGCTTTACTCGCTGAAGGCACTCGCTCATCCTGACGGTTGTATTCCGTTATTAATACCTCTCTGCCATAAAGCTGCTGCATCTTTTGCTCAAAGCCAAGACGATCTTTAGCATCAACCAAGGCTCCCCATTCAACACTTTGCATATCCGGATGTTCAGCCACTAAATCATGAGCAAATTTCCGGAAATTTTCCTGCGTGACGCCACCACTAATCGATACCTCGCCTCTAAAATGTTGCGCTACATCGATATAACTTTGCAATTGCTTTTCAAATAGAGAGCTCACACTTTTGAGTTTATCTTGCAAAAGAATGTCTATACAGGCTCGCTCACGCGCCTGCACATAAAAAAACAAACCGAAGGTCGATAGTAATAAAATTAAGCTCGGCACATAGATCAGTATGCGGCTATAACCCGCCATTTTAAGCCTAAGTTTTTGAGTAATATTCACTACACACCTATCGTTTAATGGTTGCCGGATACGACCGGGAATAAAATACGCACCCTCGTTCCTCCTGCTGATGGACACAGCACAGAAATTTCCCCACCATGTTGCACCACCACCAGCTTTGCCATAAATAAACCTAAGCCTATCCCTGACGTATTGGCGGTATTTGCTGCACGGTGATATTTATCAAAAATATACTCCATATCCGTATGCATAATACCAATACCTTGGTCGGCAACTTCAATGGTTAACTGCTCGGCACTCAGAACTAAGCTCAGAGTAACAACTTTATCGGAGGCAGAATATTTAAACGCATTTTCTAGCAGATTTTTTAATAGCAAGATCAGCAATTCAGGATCACCAAAAAAAGGAAGCTTGATTTGCTCACAATGCAAGACCACTTGTCGCCTTGGATAACTTTTTTTTAACTCAAACAGTACTTGTTGGACAATAAGATAAAAATCCATCCTGACTTTATGCGCAACGAGCTTTCCTGTTAATAACTTTTCTCGACTTAAAGCAGTTTCGACTAAAGCAATTAACTTAGCAACGGATTCGCGCATTTTAGTTAGCTGGGCATCTATCGCAAAAGCTTGCTGCTGATTCTTCAATGCTAAAATATCTAAATTGGTACTAATAACTGACACAGGCGTTCGGTATTCATGCGAAATCATTTCCGCGAACTGGATACTTTGATTAAGCGCTTGCTGCTCTTGCTCGAGCACAGAACTAAGACCTACATTCTCGGACTGTAGTCTATGATTTGCCGTTTGTAATTTTTTATTGTTGCGGATTAAAAAAACATAATGCCCTAACAAAGCCAATAACATTAAAAAAATAGGCACTAAATACTGGCTCAAATAGCCATAATTAAAGGCCCTCTGATAGTTTATAGATAACCACTTATTGAGGATGGTCAGTTTTTCTTGCTCGCTAAGCTCAGCAATCGCGCGATTAAATGCTTTGAGTAATAAGGGCTTATCTTTTCCAAGAGCAATAACTATCGGATATTTAAACGCTAATTCACCAGCAATTTTCACATTTAAAATACGCTGTTTTTGTACTTGATAAGCAATAGTCGCGACACTATCGATATAAGCAAATAACTTCCCAGAAGCCACCATAGCGAGACCTATTTGCGCATTTTCAACGGGTGTTATTTTTATACGGGGATATTTATGCCTTAATGTTTCATAAAGAGCCGTTTCCTGCACAACCGCAAAACGGTGCTCTAACGCCCAGCTTATATCACCAATAAATTCACTATCGGTTAAGGTGGCCAAACCGACTGGATGTTGCAGCAATGGCTTGGTGAAATCTAAATCGCTTGCTTGCTCTTTTTCTTGCGCTACGAGCGACAAAATATCGCATTGCTGTTGTTTAACAAATGCTTGCGCTTGCTGGGTATTCAGTGTCTCAACCAAGACCAACTGCTTATCCATTTGCTCAGCTAATAGGCGCATAAAATCTGCAATAATCCCTATATAGTGGCCTTGCTCATCACTACCTTCATAAGGCATCGAATCTCGTTGCGTACATAGCCTAATGACTCCAGGCCACTGCCCCTCTCTCTGTTCTTCATGTATTTGCGCAGAAACCTGTGGCTCTGCATTCATTGATAGGCTAAAAATAAATAAAACTAGGCAGCCATACACTGGCAGATAATTTTTCCCGGCTAAAATATTAGCCTCCATTTAAAATCACTGAAACCGCCGAAAAACAATAACCTGATGCCCGAATCGTCTGCACAGGTAATTCCTGCTGCATTTCATCCATCACTTTTTTACGTAACCGGCGCAATAAAGAATCCATAGATCTATTGCCAAATTCATCATCAAAATAACCTAATTCATTCAATAACTGGCTACGCATTACACATTCCCCTGGCTGTTGCATCAGCCTATTGAGCAATTTCATTTCTTTTGCGGTTAATTTTATATCACTACCTTCTGGACAGATCAGTTTCCAAGTAGATCGCTCCAAACACCAATGCGTCATTTCAGAAACGCTTGGTAACTGCTCCACCCTACGCCCATACAAATTTCTAATGACTGCCATTAACTCAAAACTATCCACTGGTTTTACAAAATAATGATCGGCACCACTTTCATAGCCTAAAACACGATCTGCTACCGTACTCTTAGCCGTTAACAAGATAATGCCT
>JACUUF010000074.1 GCA_014859465.1 Methyloprofundus sp. | reverse complement strand
TAAAAATGAATAGGTTGAACTCTATCAATACATCTTATGGAGCCAATAACAGCACAAAATGCACTTAATATAGGCATGCGTGCTGTTGCAATATCTGCGCTTATCTTTGACCAAGATTCACTAGGAGGGGATGTAAGCTACTAAAAAATCCAAATAGCAACAAATAGCTTTTGAACTCAGGTTACATCTATAATTTGTCGTATTTTTTATTAACGTTTAAATACTATATACTCATTATTTAAATACTGTCAAAAATAAAAGGAGCAGAAAACCTTCCAATAAATAAAGAAACAATAAACTTTGCCAAACCGCACTTTAATGCTGTAATTGAACGACAGATTTAAGCTGGACTAAGGATCTTCAAAAATATTATGTAAGAGTGCACTCAGTACCTAATAAAAATCAAAAGGTGTATGAATAGAGCCAACAATAGCTTTAGCTGGCTCGAAAATAGCCAAAGTTTGTTACTGCCGGATTTAACCTGGTAGCCAAAAATTAGCAGCAAAATACACGTCTATTAATCAACACCTTCGAGCCATCTGATAATGAGTCACTTACCTAAACAATTATATTGGGCTATAGAAAAACCAGAAGAACGCGAAATAGAGGCCTTATATTGGCGAAAAGTTCGCAGTTTAGCACGTCTTTTTTCCACATCAGTCACCTTGCTCAACGCCTCTGATGCGCCAAAAATATTTGAAGGCCTACGTTTATCTAAAGCGCAAGCCAAAGAATTACACGAGCCTCAAAACAAAAAAATTCAAAAACAACTCGATGCATTGCTGCCCTTACTAACAGAAAAATACCCGCTATCAGTCAGTTATAAAATCATTACTGAAAGACCTTTTTTCGAAGCCGTTATAAATGCCATCAAGCAACAAGAAAACACCTGGCTGGTGCTGCAAAATTCAAAAAAGACAGGTATCTCTAATATTGTTTGGCAATTTATTCGCGCCTGTCCTCAGCCTATATACCTTGCTAAACAAAAAGACTGGCGCAGGCCCTTAAATATTCTAGCAGCCATCGACCCAACACACGAAAATGATGAAAATGCCCTTCTCGATCATAAAGTTTTGGCGACCGCTAAAGCAATAGCCGACTCTTGCTCAGCAAATTTGCACATCATACACTGCTACACGCCAGTTATTATGGCTGATAATGCCATACAAAAACGTATCGAATCGCTATACCGAGAAAACTTCTATGAAACGATTGAGCCTTATAATATCGACCAAGATAAAACCTATCTATTAGCGGGCGATCCAAGCAGAAAAATTGAGCAACTCTGTGCATCACTGGAAGTAGACTTAATTGTTATGGGTGCAGTTTCACGCAATAGCCTACAACGTATATTTATTGGTAATACAGTGGAAGAAGTCATTCCAACCGTTGAGTCGGATATATTATTGGTTAAAGCCCTCGCCAAAGAGAGAAAGAAATATGGCGGGAGCCTCTGAATACTGCACTAGTGCAGTATTCCTCAATGCAATAATTTACGTTTAAAGCCACTTTTTCTTTTTAAAAAGAGCCAACAAACCCAACCCAATACTGATAAATACAGCCCATAAAACAGGATATCCCCAACGCCATTTCAATTCGGGCATATACTCAAAATTCATCCCATAAACACCGGCAATAAAGGTCAGCGGAATAAAAATAGAAGCAAAAATAGTCAAAACCTTCATAGTTTCATTCATTTTGTTACTAATACTGGATAAATAAACATCCTGTAGAGAGGCAATGATTTCCCGATAAGACTCCAAGGTATCTGTTACACGTAACACATGATCATGAATATCCTCAAAATAACGTAAAGTACTTTCTGTTAATAAAGTCGTATCTGAACGCTTAATAGTCGTTAATAATTCACGTAGCGGCGATATATTACGTTTCATAGTAATAAGTTCGCGCCGGATTTGTTGAATAGTTTGCAATACATTAGAACCTGTACCCATTAATAAATCATCTTCTAAGCGCTCAAAAACATCATCCAGACCCTCTTCAACGACAAAATATTCATCAACAATCGTATCCAACAACACATAAGCCAAATAATCACTCCCCGACTTACGCAAACGCCCCCTAGGGTTTTTCAAACGATGATAAACAGACTGGAAAACGTCATCCCCCCTTTCTTTAAAAGTAATGACATGATTTGCCAGCAATAGAATACTAATTTGGTCATATTGCAGCCGTAAGTTATCACTAGGATGCATACTAATGCCTTTAACCACTAAATAGAAATAGTCATCATACTCCTCCAACTTAGGGCGCTGATGCGTACTTAAAATATCTTCCAAAACCAGGGGATGAATATTAAACTCCCGGCCTATACGTTCAACGATTCGCGTATCACTTAAACCATCAACGTTAATCCAGGTAATAGACTCTTTATGATGAAACCGTCCTAATTCAGTATAGGAAAGTTCGTTATACTCAACTAGCTTTTCTTCATTATATTGCACCACAGAAATACGACTATCTAGCTCATGCACAGCACCAATATGAACCAATGAACCCGGAGGTAGTCCTGACTTGTCCGCTGCACGTTTAAGCGCTTTTTGCTGATCTTGATGATGCAAACGATGCCATTCTGGATAAATAAATTTCATAGTTCTCGCTTTAATTAAATGACTAAAGTTACATAGCTAATTAAGGTCTCATTAGCCTCAGGTACTTAGAAATAAGCATGAAAGAAAACCAACACTTTGCAGCGCATGACTTAATTCGGAAAAGTTAGATTGCCGTTTAGTGTCTGACTAATTTATCACGATAAATCGTCGCGCTAATCACCGCCAGCGGCGGCATAATAATATTTAATAACGGCACAGTTAACGCCAACATCACAATCCCACCAAAGCTTAAAGCACCGACACGTACCGTTTTTAATGCCTCACGCTGTTCTTTAAATAACAAGCCCTGATTTTCCAGTGGATAAGCAAAATATTCCATGCTCATCCCCCAAGCAGCAAATACCGCCCACAATACCGGAGCAATTAAGTTTAGCCCGGGAATAACTGAAATAATAACAATCGGAATAGCACGACTTAAAATATACGCGATACGTTTTAACTCAGAAAAGAGCACTTTGGATAGGGCTAGCTCCTCAATTTGCACCGCATCACCGCGTATAATTTGTTGTGTTTTTGCCGACAAACCGCCATAAAAAGGCGCGGCAATTAAGTTCGCCAGCAAGGTAAATGTAAAAAAACCGACAACAAAAAAACTGATAAAAAATAGCGGATAAATCAGCCAACTTAACCATTGCAACCAACTCGGTATAAACTGCGCCATTAACGCACCGATATAAACATAGCCTAAAGATAACATAGCCGAATACAACAGCAAATTAATCAGCACCGGAATTAAGACAAATTTCCTTAATTCCTTGCGCATAAACAAAGACATACCCTGCAATAAACTTTGCACCGCTAATAAAGGATTTAAACCTGCTTTTTTATCAAATGTACTATTCATCATTTAATTCTCCAACACCCTTTTCAGCCGGGTTAAACACCGCCCCTCGCTCGGTGACAATCACGCTAATTAATGCCGCAGGCGTCACATCAAAGACAGGATTCCAGGCAGTAATTAAGCTATCCTCATGCGCATAACAAGCAGGTAAGAATTCACTGGCGGCACGCTGCTCTATTGCAATAGCATCCCCCGATTGCCTAGCAAAATCTATGGTTGAGGTCGGCGCGACAACCATTAATTTAACGCCATGATATTTGGCCAAAACCGCCAACGAATAAGTACCGATTTTATTGGCAACATCACCATTCGCGGCAATACGATCTGCACCGACAATAATCCAATCCACCTGCCCACTTTTCATTAGCATAGCGGCCGCTGAGTCCGCAATTAAAGTTGAAGGAATATTATCTTGCGCTAATTCCCATACCGTTAAACGCGCACCTTGCAACCATGGTCGTGTTTCATCGGCATAAATGCGTCGCGCTTGACGCTGATAAGCGCTGCGAATTACACCTAATGCGGTACCGTATCCGCCTGTGGCTAATGCACCGGCATTGCAATGCGTTAACAAACCTTGTGCATCGGCCAAAATATCCGCACCTAATTCACCCATTTTCAGGTTAGCGGCAATATCTTGTTGATGAATCTCTTGCGCCAAGGCAATCATCGCCGTGACAGGTGAGTCGTTTAATTGCTCTAACTTGGCCTGCATCATATCCAAAGCCCAAAATAAATTCACCGCCGTTGGCCGAGATGCCGCTAATAGCTTGATTTCCGTTGCAACTTGTTGCCGCCAGGCGCTATTATCTGCCTGATAATGCTGTTGCACAGATAAAGCGACCGCATAAGCTGCCGCAATACCAAGCGCAGGCGCGCCGCGCACTTGCATAGTTTTTATTGCCTCTGCAACCTCTGGCGCAGTAACATACACCTGATAATGCACGATCTCAGGAAGTTTCCGTTGATCTAATACTGATAGCTTTTGATCTTGCCATACTAACGCATGGACATTGAGTTTTTGTTCCATTAATGCCTATACTCTCTTAGCTGTTTCATTTTAATAAATCGTTTAATTATGCAAGTTGATACACTGATTCAAGCACGCTGGATTATACCTGTAGAGCCTCATGATGTAATTCTTGAAGATCATGCCTTAATCATACACGAAGGTCGTATTCTGGATATCTTACCCGTGCAACAAGCACATGAGAAATACCAGCCCGAGCAATTAGAAATTTTAGCTGAGCACGCCCTGATTCCCGGCTTAATTAATGCGCACACACATTTGGCTATGACTTTATTTCGCGGCATTTCCGCTGATTTGCATTTAATGGATTGGTTAGCAAATCATATCTGGCCGCTAGAAAAAAAATGGGTGAACGAGGCCTTTGTGCGCGACGGCACCGATTTAGCTATTGCAGAAATGTTACGCGGCGGCACGACCTGCTTTAATGATATGTATTTCTTTCCAGAAATTAGCGCACGCCAGGCGATACATCATGGCATACGTGCTAATGTTGGATTAATTCTAATCGATTTCCCGAGCGCTTGGGCCGATGGTCCAGAACACTACATAGAAAAAGGACTAGCACTGCATGAAGCGCTACGTCATGAACCGTTAGTGCGCACACCCTTTGCGCCGCATGCGCCGTATACCGTTTCTGATGAGCCTTTACAACAAATCAGTGCGCTAGCCGAAGAACTCAACTTACCTATTCATATGCATGTCCATGAAACGCAGCATGAAGTCAGCCAAGGTGATCAGCGCCCCTTACAACGTTTACATAAACTAGGCCTAATCACACCCTCGTTTATTGCCGTACATATGACGCAATTAACTGATGCGGAAATTAAAAAATTCGCGCAGGCGGGTGCACATATTGTGCATTGCCCTGAATCTAATTTAAAACTCGCCAGTGGCTTTTGTCCGGTACAAAAATGTTTAGAGGCAGGCATTAATGTGGCATTAGGCACAGACGGTGCAGCCAGTAATAATGATTTGGATATGTTCGGTGAAATGCGTACCGCAGCACTATTAGCCAAGGGCGTAGCAAAAGACGCCAGTGCCGTTTCCGCCGCGACGGCATTACGCATGGCGACTTTAAATGGTGCCAAAGCTTTAGGCATAGATGATATAACCGGCTCACTGAGCATCGGCAAAGCGGCTGACATCTGTGCTATTGATTTATCCGATATAGAAAATCAGCCTATTTATAATGCCATTACGCATCTGGTCTATTCGGCCTCACGCCACCAAGTTAGCGATGTTTGGGTGGCCGGCAAACACCGCCTAAAAAACCAACAACTCACTACTCTGAATATAGACGATTTAAAAATAAAAGTCGCGCAATGGCAACGTAATTTACAGCAACCTGTTTAAGTAGCACTATTTGCGGGAGCGGCTTTTAGGCGCGACTCTTTTTTACTCATCGCGGCTAAAAGCCCCTCTGACAACAGATCATTTCCACAAAAAACCGCCCTATTTAATATACGCCAACAAAATGCTTGAGCAATTCCTATTTGCCTTAAATGTCACCGCACCCATTCTCATCCTATTAATCTTGGGCATTGCTTTTCGACGCACAGGTTTTATTGATGAACATTTCATTAATATCGCCAATAGCTTTGTGTTTAATATCACTTTGCCGTGCATGTTATTTTTCAGTCTAGCAACCACCCCCTTAAGCCAATCAACCAATATTCCCCTGTTCTTATTTGGTGTGCTATTCACACTCGCTAGCGTCGTTATTTTTCAATTATTGAGCCGCGTATTAATTCCAGCAGATAAACGCGGCGTCTTTGTACAAGGTGCATTTCGTGGCAATTTAGGCATTATCGGTATTGCTTTAGCACTGAATGCTTATGGCTCAGAAATTCTAGCGACGGCCAGCTTATACATGGCCTTGATCGCGGTCATCGACAACCCCTTATCGGTCATTTTACTAAGACGTCAAAGCGAATTACCATTTAAATCAATTATCAGTAATCCAATTCTGATTGCAGTACTTTTAGGTTTAATTTGCTCCAGTATTGATCTAAACATACCGCAATTCATTAATCAGTCCGGTCACTATCTCGCGCAAATGACACTGCCCTTAGCTTTGATTTGTATAGGTGGCAGCTTATATTGGCAAAATTTCCGCAATAACCGCAAAGAAGTGATTTGGGCTACGGCTTGCAAGCTGATATTGATGCCTGTCATCGGCACAAGTTTAGCTATTTACCTTGGTTTTCGCGGCCAAGATTTAGGCCTAATTTACCTTATGCTATCGGCGCCAACCGCCGTATCAAGCTATGTCATGGCTAAAAAAATGAGTGCCTATGGCACAATGGCGGCAGAGATCATTGCGTTGTCTACGGCTAGCAGCACACTCATTATTACTCTAGGCCTAATTGCCCTAAAAACGACAGGCTTAATTTAAGATGCGCATCGCTCTAGCTTACGTTTTTATTATTTTACTTTGGGCGACAACGCCACTGGCTATTAAATGGAGTGCTGAAGGTTCCAGCTTTATTTTTGGTGTCACTGCGCGCATGTCAATTGGTTTGATCTGCATCTTGTTGATGCTCTTACTCAGTCGCCAGTCGCTACCTTGGCACAGTAAGGCACGGCAAACTTATTTTGCCATCGCTATCCAAATTTATGGCGCTATGATGGCCGTTTACTGGGGCGCGCAATTTATTCCATCAGGCTGGGTCTCGGTTATTTTCGGCTTATCACCTTTTATTACGGCACTATTAACCGCACTATGGCTTGGAGAACAAAGTTTAACTTGGGATAAATTACTCGCTTATCTTTTTGGTGTCGGAGGGCTTGCGCTGATCTTTAGTACAGCAATACAAATGAGCCTCCAATCAGTATTGGGGATTTTAAGTATTCTACTTGCGGTATGTTTACAAACATTGAGCGCTGTTTGGGTTAAGCGTCTGCAAGCAAAATTATCCGCACTTACTCAAGTAAGCGGTGGACTTATCTTTGCCACGCCTTTATACCTAATGACTTGGTGGCTTATTGATGGCGTAATCCCCACAACCTTGCCAACACATAGTTTATTATCTATTTTGTATCTAGGGCTGATAGCAACTCCGATTGGCTTTGCTCTGTATTACTATATTCTGACACACTTAGCCCCGACCCGTGTGGCGCTAATTACTTTAATTTCACCGGTATTAGCTTTATTTTTAGGCTATTATTTGAATAATGAAGTATTAACAGTAAAAATTATCGCGGGAACGGGGCTAATCTTGTGTGCGCTGTTGATTCACAGCTTTGTCGGCAGAATTCGCAGCAAAAGAGCGGACTGAAGTGAAGTCCGCGCTAACGCGGTTATTGTTGCTTTTTATTAGCCACAACCCTGTCATAATGAGCTCTGGCTTGCTGCGCACAAGCCTCAAAAGCATAAGTATTCGCTTTTTCTAAATACGCTTCCTTGGATGCTTTTAATTCAGCCTCATGCTCAATCCAATAATCCATTTTCTCGATTAAACTTTCCAAGTTTCCAGCAGAAAATAGAAATTTCTCATTTAAAGCAAATTGCGCTGAAGCACTATGGATAGAATCACTAATTAAAGCGGGTAAACCGCAACCAATAGCCTCCAAAACAGCCATTCCTTCTAGCTCTATATCAGAAGCATGAATAAATAAATCAGCCGTATTAAACAACGCAATTAATTTTTCTTGGCTAACATATTCAAAAAAAGCCGGGTTAGGCAGTGAATTACCTAAGTCGATCAACTCTTCACGTAATGCGCCTTGTCCCGTTACAACCAACTGAATTTTGTCTTTAAATTTTGATTGTTTAATAGCTTGGATAACTAAAGCATGACGCTTTTCAGCCGCTAAACGACCCACCATCAAAATAACAAAACGGCCTTCGAATTCTTGCTCTTTAACACATTGTTTTGGCTTAAACTGCTCAGGCAAACCATTCGATACTACTTCTACAGGCGCTTGAATAGCATACTTTTCCAGCATCGCCTTACCAAAAGCGCTGGGAGATAAAACCAAATCCGCTTTATTATAAAAAGTACGGATAAAAAATCGATATAAAAAGGCATTAAGCCAGGCAAAATCTAAGCCAATATTCCACATCAGATTTTCTGGCTGCACATGAAACCCAAAGACCACAGGTTTATTCATCTTACGGGCAATTTTCAAAGCCTGATAGCCCAGAAAAAAAGGAAATTGAATATGCACTAAATCCGCATCTTTAATGGCTTCTGTTAATACTTTTTTATTTGGCCAAGCAAATAAGAAGTCCATTTCTTGCATTTGCTTTTTAGCAAACGGTAAATAAAAAGCAGGAAAAACAACTTTATGCTCTTCTGCTTTACCGGTACTAATAACGGTTAAGTCATCGGTTTTTTTGAAGTAATCAATAAATCGTCGCGTCGAGACAACGCCACCTGATTTTTCTCCATCTACATTATCTGCAACAAAAACAATTTTCAATTTACTAAGATCTCTTGGAAAACAACAGCGGGAAAGGTTTATAAAAAAGCCCCCTAAAAAGAGGCTTTTTTATAGAAAAATTAAGAGAGATTAGCCAAAGCTATTCTGGCCTTCTCTTGTTCCTTTATTCTTATTTTGGACTTCTTGTCATTAGGATCAATTCTTGTACCAAGCGCTTTATTTAAAAAACTAACGGCCTGCTCTTTTTTGCCCTGCTCTAATAAAAACTCACCATAATAGTAGTTACTACCAATACCTTCAGGATCGACTTCTAAAGCTTTTAATAAATACGCCTCAGCCTCACTATTATCACCAAAAGCAATGGGCCAACTAGGCACTTTATAGTAGAGAACGCCTAAAGTCACTAGAGCAGAACCTTGACTCGCTTTAGGATTAATACCTATCGCTTTTTGTAATAAATCCTTAGCTTCATTAACTAAAGCTAAGGCAACAAAGCTTGATGCATCTTCGGCCATGGTCAATAAAATAGCTGACTTCAAAATAAGCGGCTCGGCTTGACTAGGAAAATCAACAACAACGTCAGTAATATCATTGACTAACTGCAAAAAAATATTCTTACGCTCAGGTATTGCTTGTATTTCACGCGTATCTACCCAACTTCCCTCAATCTCAGAAACACGCTCATCCATCGAACCTGCAATGGCACTTTGGGTAAAGAGTAGCAAAAAAACAACAAAAATTAATTTCTTCATGCCTAAAAGTATAGTATCGAGCTGTTTACAATTCAAGTTTTATCCAAAAAAATTATAGAACCAACATGAATAACAAAACCTAGTATATTGATATTAAATAGATATAAACTATATACCACAATTTATTAAATGTTTAATGTACGTTCTATATCACATTTTGTTGCGCATGTTGTATAATTACAACTTATTATATAATTACATTCTTTATTATTGCTACAATATAACAAAACACAAAGGCTATTCGGATACATTACTTATGTCGCAAGAAAACTCAAGCTGGACTCATTGGCAACTATTGACCGAAAAGGGCCGTCAAATCTGGGCATACAAGCCTAACTCTCAAAATATAGCTGAGCATTTAAACAATGTACTCGACTTTTCCGAGCAAGAACGACAAGCCTTTGCTAAAGATTTCTCCTTTGATCGCCAGCTTAACCCTTCAGCCAGCGACAAGGTCTTCAGACAGCAATTCCAAAAGAATAATGCTTCTGCTTATTCAGGCACTAGACCCAAAGCAGAAAATGCAGAAGAACAAAAGCTGATTGATAGCCTTATTAATGGCATGCATTACTTCAGCCAATTACAAAGTGATGAAGGTCATTGGCCTGGCGATTATGGTGGCCCGCTATTTTTATTGCCCGGTTTATTAATCGCTGCCTACCTGACAGACACCCCCTTTCCTAAACCTCACCAAGAAATGATGCAGGTTTACTTATTTAACCACCAACATACCGATGGCGGCTGGGGCATGCACATTGAAGGCCAACCAACGATGTTTGGTACGGTTATGCAATACGTTTCGCTACGCCTTTTAGGTACTTCTCAAGAGGACCCTAGACTACAAAAAGCACAAGCTTGGATAAAAGAAAATGGCGGTGCAACAGGCATTCCATCCTGGGGTAAATTCTACCTGTCGCTTTTAAACTTATATGATTGGGACGGCTTCAATAGCTTGTTTCCTGAAATGTGGTTATTCCCTAAAGGGTTACCGGTACACCCTTCGCGTTATTGGTGCCATAGTCGCATGGTCTATTTGCCCATGGCTTACTGCTATGCCCAGCGCATACAAGCACCCGAAAACGATTTAATTCTTTCTTTACGCAAAGAAATCTATAGTGAGGATTTTGCCAGTATCAACTGGCCAAAACAGCGTAACCAAGTCTGTGCAAAGGATTGCTACACCATCCAATCGCCGGTCTTAAAATGGATGAATGCTTTCACTAATGGCTATGAAAAAATCCGGCCACAATGGTTAAGAAATAAGGCAAGCGATTACCTTTTAAAATATATCAATGCAGAAGATGCGCAAACTGAATATCTTAATATCGGCCCGGTCAACAAAGCAATCAACTCTATCTGTATCTGGCATGCTTATGGCAAAGAATCCGAGCCGTTCAAAAAACATGTCGCCCGTTGGTATGATTATTTATGGGTGGCCGAAGATGGCATGAAAATGAGTGGTTATAATGGCTCGCAATTATGGGATGTCGCTTTTACTACACGCGCCATGCTAGAAAGTGATTTAGGTAAATTATTTCCTAAAACATTAGAAAAAAGCTATCACTTTATTGATGCTATGCAAATCTTAGCAGAACATGAGACACACAAAGAGTTTTTCCGTCACCCTATGATTGGCAGCTGGCCTTTTTCTACTGCTGAGCAAGGCTGGCCGGTTGCCGATTGCACTTCAGAAGGATTAAGCGCTGCCCTAGCAATTCATAAAACTGGACTCTTCAAACAAACGATTAGCGAGCAACGTATCAAGCAAGCCGTTGACGTTATCCTCTCTTATCAAAATAAAAACGGTGGCTGGCCAACATACGAATTAAGTCGCGCACCCAGCTGGCTAGAAAAACTCAATCCGTCTGAAGTTTTTGCCGATATTATGATTGATTATTCTTGGACAGAATGCAGCGCTGCGTGCGTGCTTGCTTTGTTGGAAATTTTAGCGCTTTACCCTGACTATAAACACCATGAAATTGAGCAGGCTATTGCTCGGGGCTTACAATTTATCGTTAAACAACAAAAAGACGATGGCTCTTGGTATGGCGGCTGGGCAGTTTGCTTCACTTATGCCACGTGGTTTGGTATAGAGGCACTAGTTCAAGGTAAAAACTATATCGACGCCCAACTAAGAACAGCTTGCATAAATAAAGCCTGCGCTTTCTTACTAAGCAAGCAAATGCCTGATGGCGGCTGGGGCGAAACCTACGAATCTTGCGCTAAAATGGTTTACACCCAAGCAGAATCATCGCAAGTAGTTAACACGGCATGGGCATTACTTGCTCTACAAGCGGCAAAATCACCAGAAAAAAGCGCGATTCAGCGCGGTATCAATTTACTTCTCAATCGACAATTAGAGAACGGCGATTGGCCACAAGAAAATATTTCCGGTGTTTTCAACTATAATTGTATGATTACTTATAGCGCTTATAGAAATGTCTTCCCTATTTGGGCGTTAAATCGTTTTTATCAACACAAACACTACTAAAGATTAGTTATTCATATTAAAATTGATCGGTTGAAGTTTATTATAAAAAATACTTATGCATACAGCTCCTGAACATAATGATTTATTTGACATTTGCATCGTCGGTGCAGGAATGGCGGGCGCCACAATCGCGACATACCTTGCACCCAAAGGCATCAAGATTGCACTTATCGATAGAGATTATGCAGAAAAAAGACGTATTGTAGGCGAACTCTTACAGCCCGGCGCGGTCCAAACCCTAAAAAAAATGGGTTTAGAGCATTTACTTGAAGGCTTTGATGCACAGCCTGTTTATGGCTATGCTTTGTTTAATAAAGATAGCGAATTCTCGATTGAGTACAACCAAGATGAGTCAACAGATTATCGCGGCATTGGACTACATAACGGTCGTTTCTTACAAAAAATTCGCGAAGATGCATTGCAAAATCCGAGCATCACGCAAATTCACGGCACGGTTTCAGAGCTTATTGAAAACGAAAATCAGGTTGTCACTGGGGTTAAATACAAAGAAAAATACACCCGCGAAGTTAAGACTGTCAACGCCAAATTAACTATCACCAGTGATGGCTTCTTTTCTAGCTTTCGTAAAGACTTAAGCAACAATGTAAAAACCGTTACTTCATTTTTTGTTGGCCTTATTTTAAAGGACTGCGAACTGCCTTATCCTTATCACGGCCATGTGTTTTTATCCGCACCGACCCCTTTTATTTGCTACCCAATTTCCAGCACAGAATCACGCTTGCTAATTGACTTCTGTGGCGAAAAAGCACCTAAAAAAGAAGAAATAAAACACCATATTGAAAATAACGTCATTCCATTCTTACCCAAAGAATTCAGACCTTGCCTAGATCAAGCACTGCTTGAGAATGATTATAAAATTATGCCTAACCATTACATGCCCGCTAAACCAGTACTAAAAGAAGGGGCGGTTTTATTAGGTGATGCCTTAAATATGCGCCACCCAATTACTGGCGGTGGCTTAACAGCCGTATTTAATGATGTCTATCTGCTTAGCTCGCATTTACTGGCAATGCCTAATTTTAATAACGCCAAACTAATCAACGAAAAGATCAATTTATATTATAACGATCGCTATCACGCTAACACTAACGTCAATATTATGGCCAATGCCCTCTATGGCGTCATGTCCAATGAGCTTCTCAAGCAAGGCGTATTTGAATATTTACGTAAAGGAGGCGATAACTCTGGCGGTCCTATCAGCTTATTAGCCGGCCTTAACAGAAACCCCACTATTCTGATCAAGCATTTTTTCAGTGTTGCCTTACTGTGCATTGGCAATCTTTTCAGAGCTAACAAAATGAGTTTTACCAATGCTTTTCGGGTCATCAAAGATGCCTTCTGCATCATTAAACCCCTAGCCATTAATGAACTACGCCCTAGCTCATTTTATAAAAAAAATATTCACCAATAAAATGCAACGACTAAAAGACAAAATTCGTGACGTCCCAGATTTTCCAAAGCCAGGCATTATCTTTAAAGATATTACCCCGCTAGTCAAAGATCCCGCCGCTTTACGTTTATCAGTACATCAGCTAATCCAACCCTTTCTAGGCCGAAATATTACTGCTGTTGCCGGCATGGAAGCACGCGGCTTTATCTTCGGCTCATTAGTCGCATGGGAACTTAACTTACCCTTTATTCCGTTAAGAAAACCCGGCAAACTGCCCTATGATGCGCAAAGTATATCCTATGACTTAGAATACGGTTCCGCCAGCTTAGAAATTCATACCGACGCATTAGATAAAAACGACCGCGTGTTATTAGTTGATGATTTATTGGCAACCGGAGGCACAGCAAAAGCAAGCTGCGAATTGATAGAACAACTAGGCGCAAGTATTGAGGCTTTAGCCTTCGTAGTTGAACTAGACTTCCTCAAAGGCAGAGAGCTACTTAGCACTTACGAAATTCACTCGCTACTTCACTACTAAACCACACCACAAAAGCCATGCCGGAACTGCCTGAAGTTGAAACAACCTTACGCGGCATTAGCCCACATATAAAACACCAATCCGTCACCCAAGTCATCATACGCCAACCTAAACTACGCTGGCCGATACCCAGTGATCTAGCTGAACGACTTGAACAACAAGAACTAAAAAGCCTTAGCCGCCGCGCCAAATATTTATTACTACACTTTGATACCGGCACCCTGCTCATTCATCTCGGCATGTCCGGGAGTTTGCGAGTAGTTGCAGACAGCACCCCTGCCGCCAAACACGACCATGTGGATATTGCTTTTGCTAACCACAAAGCCATACGCCTCACTGATCCGCGTCGGTTCGGATCGGTCTTATGGCTCGGCAAAGACCCATTTAAGCACTCTCTACTCAGCAAACTAGGGCCAGAGCCTTTGTCTGATAATTTAACAGGCGAATATTTATATGCCAAATCCAGAGATAAGAAAGTCAATATCAAGCAATTCTTAATGAACCAATCCATCGTCACTGGTATTGGCAATATCTACTGCACCGAAGTACTTTTTTTTGCCGGCATACGACCAACACGCGCCGCAGGAAATATTGCATTAAAACGCTACCAAATGCTAGTCACACACATTAAAAGAATTCTGCAAACCGCCATTGAACAAGGTGGCACTACTCTACGTGATTTTGTCGGCAGCGATGGTAAACCAGGCTACTTTAAGCAAGAACTCAGTGTTTACGGCCGATCAGGCTTACCTTGCAGGCAGTGTAAGCAAACCTTAATAGAAATAAAACAAGCCAACAGAACCACCGTTTATTGCCAGCGTTGCCAAACTTAAATCTCGTTTTATATTACATACTCATTTGTAGCCCGCATGAAATCTGCGACGGGTAGTGCACTAAGTGAAATACAGGAAAATAAATCCAAGCTCCCACTTAAATTAACAACACCATGAACCAAGAAGACCTAACCAAAGAAAAAGTAAACCAAGAAACCTCTAAAATTGCCTGGTCTGAGCTACAGCGTTTTTTTGCCAGTGGCTTAGCTGTCTATGTCGCAACTGAACTAGATTTAGTAGAAGTAGCCGATGCCTTCTCCAAAGACAATAAAGCTAAAGTTGAACAATGGATGCAAGCTCAACAAGTTAATCTTGTTTCCGATCAACAAGCCACTGACTGGATAAACAATGACACTATGATGTGGGCAACTGTCGTTAAGCCTTGGGTGCTGGTTCAAACGATTTAATCTCCATATAAGCTTTTCCCCACAAAGAGCACGAGGTTAAATAATTAAAATCATACCCAAATTGAGCCACAGTACCTTGCAAAATGACAATGCATATTGCACACTAAAAAAACACCACTTAACACACTACCGGAGTTCCCATGGAAAGAAATGAAGCAATGTCTTTTATTCTAAAGCTACTAAAACTTATGCTGGAAAAAGATGGCTCCGATTTATTTATCACTGCCGGCTTTCCACCGGCAATGAAAATAAAAGGCATTATGACGCCTGTCTCCAAACAAGCTTTATCAGCTAATGACGCAAAATCACTCACCCAGTGCATCATGAATGATAAGCAGCTAAAAGAATTTGAAGAAACTAAAGAATGTAATTTTGCCATTGCCCCTGCTGGCCTATCTCGGTTTCGTGTCAATGCCTATGTCCAACAAGGCACACAAGGCTTAGTTATGCGTACTATCGCTAATGAAATCCCTAGCTTCGAGACACTCGGCCTGCCTCCCATATTAAAAGACTTGATTATGGCCAAAACCGGCCTAATTGTCATGGTTGGCGGTACGGGTTCAGGTAAATCAACCTCCATGGCCTCGATGCTCGATCACCGTAACGAAAACAGCTACGGCCATATCATCACCATTGAAGACCCCATCGAATATGTGCACAAACATAAAAACTGCGTGGTCATGCAACGTGAAGTCGGCGTCGATACCGACGGCTGGGAAATTGCACTGCACAATACTTTACGTCAAGCCCCGGATGTTATTGTTTTGGGTGAGATTCGCGACAAAGAAATCATGAACTTTGGTATTGAATTCGCCCAAACAGGTCACTTAGCGCTGGCCACCTTACATGCGAATAATGCTAACCAAGCCATTGATCGTATCTTAGGTTTTTTTACCACAGAAACTCAAACCAAATTGAAGCAAGATTTATCCTTAAATGTACGTGCCATTATCTCGCAACGCCTAATTAAAACGGTGGATGGAGGCCGCTGCGCCGCAATTGAAATCTTAATCAATACGCCTCTTATTTCTGATTTAATTGCCAAAGGTGACATCTCAGGTATTAAGCCTATCATGGCCAAATCACGTGAACTCGGCATGCAAACCTTTGACCAAGCAATATTTGCGCTCTATCAACAAGGCAGAATCAGCTACGAAGAAGCACTAAGAAATGCTGACTCGGCCAATGAATTACGCCTGCAAATCAAACTAGCCAGCGGCGAAGATAACACTAATAACGGACTCTCATTACAATCTACAGATGATCATGAGGACACCGAATAAGAGCTTGCTAAATCGAGTAACTCAACACAGTTAACTTAACCACTCCAGCTCTGTTTTGCCGCGTTCCCAAACTCTGCTTGGGAACGCATGGATAAGAGCACGGCACAGCCGAGCTGTTAAAACATGTATTCCCTAGTAGAACTTGGAGAACAAGGTGCAAACTACGGTAGTGGGTGAAATCTGTGATTTTCAATATAATTGAAGTTACGACATTTCGA
>JACUUF010000073.1 GCA_014859465.1 Methyloprofundus sp. | reverse complement strand
GTCGAATTTGGACTCAATATTTACACATGATTACAGATTTAACCCACTACCAAGTGTCAATGGGTAGAGCGGACTGAAGTCTGCTCTACATTGTGCTTATTTTTATAACCTGAGTTCGGGATAAGAAAATCCCTTTAATATCTAGTTGTTACAGTTATATTTATGTATTTTTGTCTAAAAATACAAATAATCTTGGATTTTTAAGTCGCCTTTTAAGGGGGTATCTGCATGATTTGGCTAGGAAAATCATGGAAATATAAAAATCCCCTTTAAAATCAATAACTATTATCCCGAACTCAGGTTTTTATAGGGCGGTTAAAGGTTAAACAGAAAAGCTCTCGCCACAGCCACAAGTGCCTTTTACATTGGGGTTATTGAATTTAAAGGCTTCATTAATGCCTTCTTTAGCATAATCCAGCACTAAACCATCCAGTGCTGTTAGATTTTCATCTGCTACCACGACTTTAACGCCAAACGTTTCAAAAACTGATTCACCGCTGTGTAACTCATCGGCATAATCAATCGTATAGGCAAAACCGGAACAGCCAGAGGTTTTTACGCCTAGCTTCAAGCCTAAGCCTTTGCCGCGTTTTTCAATTTGTTTCTGAATTTGTTTTGCTGCGCTTTCTGTTAATACAACGGCCATTTGTCTACCTTGTTTGATCTATAATTTGTTTTAATGTTTGCACAAAAGTCTCTACCTCTTGCTGCGTATTATCTTTACCTAAACTAACTCTAATCGCTGATTGGGCGATAGATTTTTCTATGCCCATGGCGCTTAATACATGGCTAACACTGGATTCATTGCTGGCACAGGCTGAGCCACTGGAAACGGCAATATTGTTTTTATCTAATTGCATCAAGACCATTTCGCCGACACGGTGTTCTATACCAAACTGTACGGTATTAGCTACGCGCTGGCTTTTTAGGGCAAACACGCGCACGCCAGATAATTGGGCTAACTGCTGCTCTAAATACTGCCTTAACGGCAAGCAATGTGCTTGTCGTTGGTCTAATTCTGCATAAGCTAATTCTGCCGCTTTACCAAAGCCAACAATGGCTGCAACATTTTCCGTGCCTGAGCGTACACCTGATTCTTGCCCACCGCCAGTCAATAAAGGATGGGGCATATGCTCTAGCGTACCAATTAACGCCCCGCAACCTTTAGGACCATAAATTTTATGGCTGGAAATCGACATCAAATCGACCCCTAAAGCCTGAAAATCCACCGGAATTTTACCGATTGCTTGCACTGCATCGGTATGCACTAAAGTGGCTTTATCTTTTATTAAGGCGCTTAAACTGGCAATATCTTGAATCACGCCAGTTTCATTATTAACTAGCATAAAAGAAGCTAAATCAAACGTTTGCTTTAACTTTTGTTGTAGATCTCGTTGATCAATATAGCCTTGTTGATTGACGGCGACTAACTCAGTTTTTCCTGACTCTAATATAGAGGGGTGTTCAAATGCTGAGGTTAGTATGTTGCTGTTTTTCTGCCTACCCTTTAGCGCCAAATTATTCGCTTCTGTCCCGCCGCTGGTAAAAATAACTTGCTCAGGTCGGGCATGCACTAACTGAGCAACTTGCTCGCGGGCGGTATCAATTGCACTGCGCGACAGGCGTGCTAATTTATATAAACTCGATGGATTACCATAAAAATGCGTTAAAAATGGCAGCATCGCCTGCAAGACCCGCTCATCTATAGGTGTTGTTGCATTATGATCAAAGTAGATCATTATTTTATAACGCCTTACTTAAGTGCCATGCCGATAGTGGCTGCATCTTTGAAATGCATGACTTGCGCAACATCGCTATCCTGGCGTTTGGCAACGGCGCGCACATCGTCTTGAGCCAGTAGCTCACCCAAAGTAATACCATCTAAATAATTGCGTACCGTATGGCTCAGGCCCATCCAGAGATCATGGGTTAAGCAAGGCTGTTCGTTTTGGCAGGTAGCTTTGCTTTCACAATTGGTTAAATCAACTTGTTCGTCAACTGCTAGGATAATATCTGAAATGCTGATCTGATCAGCTTCCTTGCTGAGTTTATAGCCGCCGCCAGGGCCTCTAACGCCAGTCACCATACCTGCACGACGTAAGCGAGAAAACAATTGCTCCAGATAAGAAAGAGAAATAGTTTGGCGAGTGGCAATATCCGTTAAGGTCACGGGTTTAATTTGGCTATGGAAAGCTAAATCCAACATAGCCGTTACGGCATATCGTCCTTTAGTAGTTAAGCGCACAAGATTGTCCTATAAAAAATAAGTGAATTGGCGATCATAATACAAAAACCTAGTAAAATAGTCAATTATTATGATGGTCGGAAATTTGCCATTTTGGCGCTTATTTTTTATCGATGGCTTATTGTTAAGCTATTTACTTATCTAGCTCACAATCGTCTAATTTAGATAAAGCCTCACTCTTACACTCGATTCCTGCTTGCTTCATTGCTTTTTTCATTGCGCACATCTGCTTATCCATCGTTTGTATATGTTCCAGCATATGATTAATCGAATAAGCCACCGGATCGGCGGAGTCTGCGGTAGTGCCATAGGCATCAAAGCCCATTTTCGTAGCAATTTCAGTGACTTTTTTATCTTTCGCGCCGACCACATGGCCGGGGATGCCAACCACTGTCGCGCCATCCGGTACGGCTTTTAGTACGACAGAATTAGAGCCAACGCGGGCATTTTCTCCTATTTCTATTGGGCCTAGAATTTTAGCACCAGCGCCGACAACCACGCCATTTTTTAAAGTCGGGTGGCGCTTGCCTTTATTCCAGCTAGTGCCGCCTAAAGTAACGCCATGATATAAAGTGCAATCATCGCCAATAATCGTGGTTTCACCAATCACAACCCCCATGCCATGATCGATAAAAAAACGCCGCCCAACCACTGCGCCCGGATGAATTTCTATACCAGTGAGCCAGCGCGCGGCATGAGCTATTACACGCGCGGTAAACTTAAAATTTTTATTCCATAACGTGTGGCTGAGTCTATGTAGAGTAACCGCATGAAAGCCAGGATAGACAAAAATCACTTCCCAAATGGTTTGTGCGGCAGGATCGCGTTCAAAAACGCAGGCAATATCTTCCTTGATTAAATTAATCATGTTTTTGCTGTAATAGGGCGGTAGATTTCTTTAAAATGCCGCGTAAAATATCTATCTCTTTAGTGTCTAAAGCGGCTCGATGATAAATGCGCCGCAAGCGACGCATAATCGAGGTCGATTTTTCAGGATTAATAAAACCGATTTCCTCTAAGGCTTGATATAAGTGCTGGTAAAACGATTCCATTTGCTCGGATGTCGCTAAAGGCGCTTCTAGCTCTTTAGATTCAGGCACGTTTAGTTGAGCTGCCACCATGAGTTCATAACAGACAACTTGTACCGCAGCGCCCAGATTTAATGAGCTATAGTTGGGATTGCTTGGGATCGATAATAAGGTTTGGCATAAATCCAGCTCGTGATTTTTCAGTCCTGAATTTTCACGACCAAACAAAAGCGCAATTTTTTTATCTTGCGCTTCTACTGCCAGTCTTTCCGCGCAGTCTCTTGGCGATTCATCAGGGACGGTAATGCTGCGTGATCTGGCACTGGCGCCGATGACCATCTGACAGTCAGCAATGGCCTCTTGCAAGGTCTCGCAGACCACCGCAGAAGCTAAAATATCATCCGCACCGGAGGCTCTTGATGTTGCATCGGCACTGGGAAATATTTTTGGTGCAACCAAGTATAGCTCACTGATACACATGTTTTTCATGGCCCGAGCAACGGCACCAATATTGCCTGGATGGCTTGTTTCAACCAATACAATCCGGATATTTGCTAGCAAAGTCTTATCCCAAGAATAAAAATCGTTAATTTTAGCAAAAATTTTGCTATCCTATATGGTTTTCTAACTGCTCATTATAAATTCAGCTATGCATCCAATGCTCACTATCGCTACCCGCGCTGCGAGAAACGCGGGCGACATAATTCTTCGTGCATCAGAACATGTCAGCCAGATCCAGATCGATAACAAAGAGCAGCATGACTTCGTCACTGAAGTTGATCGCCAAGCCGAGAATGAAATCATTAAAGTGCTAAGAGGTGCTTTTCCTGATCACGCGATTCTTGGCGAAGAAAGTGGCCAACATGAAGGTGGTGAAGATAATGAATATACTTGGATTATTGATCCTTTAGATGGCACGACAAATTTTTTGCATGGATTTCCGCATTATGCTGTTTCTATTGCCTTAAAACACAAAAACCGGCTTGAGGTGGGGGTGATTTATGAGCCTTCGCGCAACGACTTGTTTACTGCAACCAGAGGCGGCGGCGCTATGCTCAATAACCGTCGTATTCGTGTCACCAAGCAAGCGAGCCTTCAAGGTGCATTAATTGGCACAGGCTTTCCTTTTAAAGTCGCGCAACAAAAGTATTTAGACGCTTATTTGGATATGTTTAAAGCAGTATGTACCAATACTTCGGGCATTCGTCGTACTGGCTCTGCTGCGATTGATTTGGCTTATTTAGCCATGGGCCGCCTAGATGGTTTCTGGGAAATTGATCTAAAATCGTGGGATATTGCGGCTGGGGCTTTAATTGTTAAAGAAGCGGGTGGTGTCGTAACTGATTTTGCTTTTAATGATAATTACCTAGAATCAGGCAATATTATTGCCGCTAATCCCAAAATGCATCAGCTCATTTATCAATTAATTGAACCGCATTTTAGTGATAATTTAAAAAGATAGTTATGGGCAACTTGGGTTACATTTTTTCGTAACCCAGCGCATTGTCTGGTTATTAGAACAGTAATAGCCAAAGCTATGGTGCTCCTCCATAAGTTACCAAGCCCACGTGCCCCATGTTAACTGCCTAGCCCTGCATGAGTTGCAGGGTTTAAATAACGGGGTGTGAATATTTGCGTGAGCGATATAATGGCTTTTAATTTGATGGCCAGATACTTCTTGGGTTTTATCCTGTGTTAATCAAACTCAATAGTATATTTAATATCACTACTTTGTGCTGAACCAGCGCGGGTTTCTATGCTGATATGTTCGGTTAACCTATATTCCACCGCTAACTGCATTTGTGCGCTCAGTATATCGACGATATATCTGACCATTAAATCAGGGGCGATACGCTTACCTAAAACCATCGAATTTTGCCCTACGGCAGTACTCTTAATATCAAGCTCATCAATACTGACAGCACTCTTGAGCGCATCAACATAATCACTGCCTAAGCCTAGGGCGGCTTTAGCTAGCATCCCTTCTTTGCTACCGCCACTTTTATTCAATGGGCCGCCGGTCAATAAGTATGCCAAGGCGCCACTTTCGCTTAATGCGGGTTTAGTGTACACGGAGGAGCGGGGGTTACTTAGCATGCCGGTCAAGCTCAAGTAAGCAATGGTTTTATCATTCCAGTCACTCGCTCGACGTGATGCGAGAATATTAACGCCTGCATTATTAATATCGCCATCAAATAATAATTGTCCTTTCTCAATCGTCAGATCCTGGCCATAAGCTTTATAAGTGGCATTTAATAAAGTAAGTTGATTGTATAGTTTAAATTCATTATTTTGCATCTCAGCACGCAAACGCCCTTGCAAATGTGATTTCAAACCAAAGCCTTCGATAGAAACGGCATCTCCCATCTGGATAAAAACGCTCATATCGATAGGGTAGGTCGAGGGCTTTACTGTGATTGCTTTTTCATTAATAACTACCTCATCGTCACTCAGTGATACCGAGCCTTCTGGTAAAGTAGTAAAAACTAAAGTCGCTTTCGGCACCAGCACTTCACCTCTGATTTTTACACCTTGTTTATTGCCAGAGAAAGTCAGGTCAGGTGATAGCCAGGCCTGTATTTTTGGTAATTGTAAGAGTTGTAAATTAGTGCCTTTTGCTGCCATTTTAAATTGCAGTTGATCGCTGGCATAATGATCAAGCTCGCCTTCAATTAATAAAGGTTGGTCGGCAATATTCGCGCTACCCTTGAAAAACAATTGCTGTGCTTGGCCGTGAGTTAAAGTAACATTTAAGTCAGTCACCTGCATGCCTGCATCAGGTACGTTAAATTTAGCTTTAGTCAGCTGTATTTGTGTGCCTTTTAAGTCAGGTGCAGATAAGTTTCCTTGCGCATATATATCGGCATTAACACTACCTTCAATATTAGCTATGGGTTTAATCAGGGTATTTAAAAAGCCAAGATCATCAATGCTTATATTTAGTTTGCCATCAATCTTTGCCTTAGCCATTTGTGTTGGCTCTTGTATCTTTATTTGTCCAGTTATATGCTTTGCCGCATCTAATTCAATTGAGATATTGGATCTCAATTGATTGGCGTCAAGTTGGGCATGTACTTGTGCAGTGGTAAAATCAAGCTGCTGCTTGCCTGTTTGTTGATTGTTAACGACAATCGAACCAGCATCAAGATTAACATTAATGGTTCCCTCTAAGTTATCTTTGTGCAGCAAGGAAAAATCACTATTTAATGCGCTATTAATGGCTAAATTATCTGGCATCCATGCAGCAAAGGTTGATAAAGCGAGCTGTTTGATTGATCCGTCTATTTTTTGTCCCGAACGCTCAGGTTTAGCATTCACACACAATAATCCAGTGCTGCTTGATTGTGTTAAGCATACATCGGTTTGTATTTGCACAGTATCTTGTTGGGCAAACAGGATTGTTAAAGGCGATCTTTGAATTAATTGCCAATCACCCGCAGGGCTGTTGAGTATTTGTAATTGTTCTAACTCACCTTGCCAGGATTTTTGTGGCTTTAAGTCTCCCTTTGCAGCAAGCTTGACGTTGCCTTGAGAGCTTACGATTGCGGCATTTATTTGGTGTTGTGCAAGTTGTCCGCTACTTTGTAGCGAGAGTTTCTCTATCTCTAATCCAGGCAAGGCGATTTGCTGTGCTTTAAGATCTAAATCTAATTGTCCTGTGCCTGCGCTAATTAGATTAGCATGGGCCTGAAGCGCGCCTATTTTTTGCTCTTGAAAACTGATGCCGTCGGAATGCAAATCCAGTCGTACACTCGGTTTACTTAATGTGCCTTGCAGATCACCTTGTGCAAACAGTGCCCCCTGTAAATCAGGGTTTAACTGATGCAGGTCTGCCGCTGCCAATTTAAACGTCAGTTTATTTTGGTCGCCTAAAGCCCCTTGCATTGTTAGCTGATTATTACCGACACTGACCTGCAATTGTTTAATTGTCGTTGTCTCCGGCTGATAACGAATATCGGCTTTAGCATTCAGCTGTTTATCCATTATTGGGCCATCAAAGCGATTAATTTGTACGCGAATGTCCTGCTTTTCGATTAATCTGCCGGTCAATTTTGCAGCTAAATTGAATTCGCCTGGATATTCGGGTAAGAGCGAGGCTAATTGAATTTTTTGCGCGGTTAACTGTAAATCACTGGCAATATTATCTATCCAGCTAATGCGCCCTTTACTACGGATATTGCCTTGTAAAGCCTCTAAACTTAAATCGCTTAAAGTGAGCTGCTGAGTATCGCCTTGAGCTACTAAATGTAATTGTCCTAGCGGGAAATCTTGAGCAAATAATTTAGCATCTAGGGTCAGAGCGTACTGCTCTGCTGTGCCTTTTAAGCTAAGTTGCATATTTTCACCGGCATACTCTTTTGCGCCCTGTAAAGGCCATTGCAATGCTGCCCAGATTATTTGTAAATCAAAACTCGGAACGGCTTCAGTCAGCAGTACCCAGCCTTGTGCATGCGCTTTACTGGGGGCTTGTAAATCAGCGTTCAGATAAATTTTATCCAGATTGCCATGCGCAGAAACTTGCGCTTTTAGCTCGCCAAAATCGGCTGCTGATTTGGCTATAGCAAGCTCCACTTTAAATGGCAATTGCGCATTGATGAGCAACTCCCCCGCGCCATGTAGTTGTGCTATATCACTGTCTAAAGTAAATTGACTGAGCCGTACAGATTGACCTTGATACCATAAAGCCAGATGAATTTGTTTAACTAAATGGCTTGCTTCAGCCTGCTTAATTTGTAATTCGGTCAAGCTGAAATCGCGAATTTCCAGAGTGACAGGCATAACAAATTCAGTGGACTCTTTGTTTTCCTGTTTAGGCCGGGTGCTCTCCTTGAGCGTTACATCCACGCCCGCTATTTGTAGCGATTCGAACAAGACTTGTTGATCGAATAAATTGGCCAGTTGATAGCGATAAGCAATCGATCTGATATTGACATCAGCCTGCTCTGATTGATAGCTCAGTCCAGATAGTTGCATATCACCCAAGAGTAAACCATCAACTTTCTCTATGCTCACTTCAGGCACTAAACTGACAGCTTGTAATACTAGCCAGTTATTAAATTTAGGACTATAAAGCAATAATGTTAGTAGCAATCCAATAAGGAGGAAAATACTGACTAGCGCAGCCAGACCGATGCAAAATAGTGTCTTCATATTGCTGTACTTAAGCTAAAGTGAAAATGTACATCGCCAATATTATCTGTAGGCGAAGCAATATCTATGCGCACCGGGCCAACGATGGAATACCAGCGCACCCCTAAGCCGGCACCAAATTTCAGTTTCAGGGTCTTGGAAAAAGCATCACCGGCATCAATAAACGCGGCCATACTCCAGTTATCAATAATTTTTTGTTCATACTCCAAGCTACCCGTTACTAAATAACGCCCACCGATAACAACTCCAGACTCATCGCGCTCGCCTATGCTTTTGTAATCATAACCACGCACGCTATTATCTCCCCCCGCATAAAAACGATAACTGCTGGGTAAATCGGTAAAAACATCAACTGCGCTAGCGCCTAGATCAGTTCTGGCTATGATACGTCCCCCTAGAAAGGTCGGATAAGTCATTTTTAGGTTAAATTTAGCCTGAATAAAGCTCACACTCGAAGCAACGGCTCGATGTGCGGCATTAAGGTCTAACATATACTTATAACCGCTTATATACATATCTTTTTTCTCGGCTCTAGTATTGGAAATAGCAATGCCAGGAATCAATAAAAACCGAGTGATATAAGGATCGCTATTACTATTGCGGAAGCGCTCAGCGACATATTTTAATTGTTCAGACAGGAGTAATTGACCATAAAATCGATTGGATAATCGCACACCCGCTTCAATTTTCTGGCTATCAACGTTAGTGGTATTTTCATAAGTGATGCCAGAAAAAAAGGACAAGCGATCCTTTAATGGATTGTTATAGGGCAGAACATATTCCATGATGAAGTTCGATTTTTTTAAGGACAAATTGAGGTCGGCAATAAATTGGTGGCCACTCTCATTTAAATACCTGTTTTTATAGCCGCCACTGATACGCGCGCCTAAATTGGTATCATAACCTAGGCCGGCAGACAGGCTATGCCGTGGGAGATTCGTTAAATTGATGTCAAGTGGCGCATAATAATTTTCAGCTTGTTGGCGTAAGTATTTCAATTGCACATCTTTATAGTATCCAGAGGTATCTAGCAACTGATACGAGCCAACTATCTTTTCTCGGTCATAGGCATCGCCTGGCTTAATTTTTAAAAATTTACTGCCAAATTCGGGATCAAGTGCATTCTCTACTATATCAATACGACTAATGAAGTAGCGGTTTCCCGTTTGTAGGTGTAATTGAATTTGCGCCGTGTTGCTATCCAAATCAACTGCTAGTCGCTTAAGCTCAAAATAATTATCAAAATAACCTTTTGCCTCAGCTATGGTTTGTAAGCTAGATTTCAATGCTTCATAGTGAGCATGATTAATAATACTGCCAAGCTTGAGGCGCTTATTTTTCAATAATTCAGCAAAAAACGGCTCTTGCACTCCCACGCCCAATACTTGAATGTCTAACTTCTTAATCAGCATGGGCGGGCCAGCTTGTATGTTAAATACGCTTGCCCAGCAGTCTTTCTGCCAAGTTAAGGTTTGTTGTATTTTCGGATGATAATAACCTAAAGCACGCAAGGCCTTTTCGATCTGCTCAGGCGACTCAGCAAATAAGCGTTTAATCTTCCATTGCGGTGCATCACAAGCTTCTTTACTTAATGCTAAGTAAGCCCGCGCATTGGCTTCTAGCTCAGCAGTTAAGCCTGTGATTTTAATTTCTGGAGAAGCGTAAATAACGCCAGAATAGCTAATTTGAAGGAGCAATAAGCCTATATAACAACAACGTTGCAGGCTAAGGTAAGAGGTCATATTCAAAGAAATCAATATTTTCAGAGGAGTTAAATGCGGGGTTATTTTAACACGTTTATTTTTTAACTTATTTTAAGATATGCGCAGGCGAGATGGTTAAGATGCAGGCTCTTAAGGCGCGTGCAGTAAATAACTTTGACCCAAAAATAGGCAGGATAGTCGTTTTTGATCTTCTCCTCACCCTAGCCCTCTCCAGCAGAAGAGGGAGCAATATGCCGGAAAACGCTACGCTACTGCTGAGCAATAGGGCGTAAGAGGTTACTGTATAAATTCTGTACGATTTAATTGTAAGGTAGGTACTATGAGGCATGTAAGCAGTTACGCAAAAATAGCACACAATGTTATCCACAGAAAATGTGCATAACTGTCATCGATTTGTCATTTTAGCTGTGTGTAGCTATCTGCCCTGATTATTTATCCCCAAATAACCCTAAACTATGACACATCTTTATCAATGGCTCTAAGCCTTTAGCTTAAAAGGCTTAGAGCCGTTTATCCAAAGCAAAATAGCTGCCTAATAATTATAATCTATTCAATTTTTAGACTGTAACCAAGCTAACGCACCTAATCCTGCTGCTCGACCACTAGCAAAGGTCGCGCTCAGTAAATATCCTCCCGTAGGTGCTTCCCAATCGAGCATTTCACCGGCACAAAATACGCCGGGTATCTTTTTTAGCATCAGTTGTTTATTCAACGCGCTAAAACACACACCGCCTGCTGTGCTGATAGCTTCATCAATGGGCCGAGTAGCGCTCAGCTGGAGGGGCATTGCTTTAATTGTCGCGGCCAATTTTGGCAGGTCAGAAAATTCATTAGCAGATAAATGTTCGCGTAATAAGCCTGATTTTGCTCCACTAATGCCTACGCTACTGCGTAAATGATTGCTCATAGACTTGGAGCCTCTAGGACGTGAAAGTTCTTTGCTAATGCGTGCTAAATCTTTATCAGGAGTCAAATCCAGATAGATAGTTACCGAACCTTGCGCATTTAAGGCGTCTCTCAGTGGCGCGGATAAGGCATAAATCAAACTGCCTTCCACGCCTGATTCTGTGAGCATTAATTCGCCATTTTTTTGCCATAATTGCCCTGTCGCATCGGTAAAAGATAAGGTCACAGATTTTAACGGTTCAGCCGCAAAGCGTTGGCGAAAAACATCGCTCCAAGCGACGATAAAACCGCAATTCGCGGGTTGCAAGGGCGCGATAGCAATATCATGTTGCGCGAGTAAAGGTAGCCATCGTCCATCTGAACCGAGCTTAGCCCAACTGCCGCCGCCTAAGGCGAGAATGACTGTATCAGCCATGACGGTTTTTTCCGTTTCAAGGTGTTTAAAGCGTAATGCTTGATTAGCATCCCAGCCCAGCCAGCGGTGTCGAGTGTGTATTTTAACGCCTGCTGTGCGTAGCCGATGCAACCACGCTCTTAATAAAGGCGCAGCTTTCATTTCTAGTGGAAATACGCGTTGCGATGAACCGACAAAAGTAGTAATCCCCAGTGCGCTGACCCAATCGCGTAGCATTTGTGGGCTAAAGTTATTGAGTAAAGGTTCAATATCCGCCTGACTCTTGCCATAGCGCGTGACAAAATCAGCGAAAGGCTCAGCATGGGTTATATTTAAGCCGCCTTTACCGGCGAGTAAGAATTTGCGGCCTACCGAAGGCATGGCATCGTAAAGATCTACTTGTATGCCCGCTTGACTCAATATTTCTGCGGCTATTAACCCCGCAGGGCCTCCGCCAATAATGGCGGCAGAAAAAAGGGGCGGTGTGGTTTCGGTCATGAGCGGATTAATGAGCTAGTATTAAAGGTAAGGCGCACAGCGCAATGACCTATTTAAAAGGCTTTTAAGTCTACTAAGGTTCATTAGCAACGGCAAATTTGACATAGGATTGCTTAAGGCGATGAGGATTAAAGTGCGCTCGTATAAAAAATATACAATTTAATGCGCGGCCTTTATTTTCTGGGCAATTCTGTCGTTATGCAAAAATTACACACAATGTTATCCACAGAAAATGTGTGTAACTGTCATGCAGTTGTCATAAAGTTTTCTGGCTTTTTTAGGCCATTTTTTGATTGTAAAGAGCGGCAATCAGATGTGCTTGATACACCATGCCAACAAGACGATTTTCTTTGTTAACAATGGGGATTTGCCTTAAGCCGGTGGTCGACATGAGAGGCACAAGCTCAACAATAGGTGTATCTTCAGATAGGGTGATAACCGACTTGGTCATAATATGGCCTATTGATTCGGGCTTGTTAGTTTCTATCTTTGCTGTACGCCGAATAAAGGTACGGAATTTATCCTGAAAGCTATCGTAGCTGCTTAAGTTGATGAATTTAAAAAAATCATGCCAAGTGACAATGCCGATAACTCTGCGAGCTTTATCAATAACGGGGATCGCTTTTAAGTTGTGTTGCTGCATCATTTGCCATGCTTCTTCAACATCAGTTCCGTATGCAACGGTGAGCAGCGATGTATGCATGATGTCAGTGCAGAGCATTGTTTTATGAATGCGTTGATAGCGATATTTTTCGGCATGTAAGAGTAGGTTTCTGATCTCAGTATGCGAGACATCCACAAAAGTGTTGCTCTCATCTAAAGCCTGATTGAAGTCTGCTTCGCTGATACCTAGCTGGACTGAAGGCGGATTTAATGGCGTGTGATCTATTGCGATTTTTTGGGGTGGGGAATGAATAGGGTATTCACGATGCATAAGCCAGCGATTAATCAGTAAAGACATCAATAACATAATGCCGACATTAATCACCACGGGAAATAATACCAAGCTGAAGCCAAGCGAAGTGAGTGAGTCACCTGACAATACAGGGGTTAGTGCAGTGGCAGAACCCGGGGGATGCAAGCAGCGTAGCAATAACATAATTAGCACAGAGCCGCCGACCGCAACAGCCGATGCTATGGCCGTATCTGGAATTAATTGAGTACATGCAATACCCATTAAGCAGGAAAAAATTTGTCCGCCGACAAAAGGCTAAGGCTGAGCCAAAGGACTGCTAGGAATAATAAATAAAATTACCGCAGAAGCGCCCATTGAGGCAATAAGAATGGGATAAATAGCATCATCTACTAAAGCCTGGGTGACCACTGAGGCGATTAAAATAGCCATAAAACAGGAGAGTACGGCAACCAGTTTTTCCTTGATATTTAAATTAACTTGATTGGCCGTAAAATGGACTAAAAGGTTCATGAGGGCTGGCTTAATCAATCTAATGAGCTTGAAGCAACATGAAAGGCATCAGCATAAATATCCGCTAACGAGGCTCCTTTTAAATAGGCTTGTCGCTTAGTATTATTGACCATATCAGGGTGTCCACATAAATAGATGCGCCAGCCTTTCAAGGTTGACAATTGACTAAAAGCCACGTCATTGGCTCGACCGGCAAAGACATGCTCAGGTGGTTCGCCACTAGAAATGCACGGATAATAATGAAAATTAGCATGACTTTCAGCCAGTGCTTGCATTTCTTCTAGCCAATACAAGCCATTTAAGTCACGGCTGCCATGATACAAATAAATATCACCACGATGGCCTTGATGTAAGGCTTCACTAATAATGCCAGCTAACGGTGCAAGTCCACTGCCAGTGCCAATTAATAATAAAGGCGAGTCTGGTTTGTCGGGCAGGTAATAACATAAGCCTTGAGGCTCTGAAACGGCAAGGCGATCACCTAGATTTAAGTCCTCATGCGCCCAAGCGCTAAAACGTCCACCCGCTAGACGGCGGATATGAAAGGTTAATTGCTTGTTGTATATACTATTGTTAGCAATGGAATAGCTACGGACTAAGCCATCATCGCGCCGTAAATTAACAAATTGCCCGGCGTAATAATCCAGTGGCTCGTCAAGATCTAGGGTTAATAATAGCGTTTCGGCATTGAGCGCCTGTTTGGCGCTGACCGTGCCGTGAGTGATAAAATTAGAATGATGACGGTGTGCAATACGCATCGCTTGTTGTGGATAACAAAGGCAAGCTAAAAAATAATTTTGCTGTTTCAAGCCCTCTTTTAATCCATGTTGCGCTTCAATAGGCGGCGCACCCTCTAAACTACGCAATAAGCAACTGTGACATACCCCTTGGCGGCAGCTATGAGCAATAGCAACTTGCTCTCTTAATAAAGCATCGAGTACTGATTCGTCAGCTTTACATGAAATAGTTTGTGCGCCGAGCTGTATTTTTTGCTCCGTCATCATAATCTCCTGATAATTAACGACCTAATACATCATTGCGCGTAGATTCTGCAATTGCTGCTACCTGTTTAATCAGCGCTTCTGGCACATTCAGCTCCTGTAAGGTGCCCTCTAAATGCTCCATAACGGCATTAAAATGACTGTCATCTAAGCCCATTTTGACGAATTTAGCATGGGCAGTCCGCATATCCGTACCACTGTAGTTATTTGGTCCACCAAAAGCCATGGTCAAAAAGGCTTTTTGTTTCGCGGCTTGTTGCTCCATATCCGTATTCTCAAAAAACCGATTAATTCTATGGTCATTCAAAACGCGGCGATAAAAAATATCAACGGCTGCCTCAACGGCTGCCTCGCCACCTAATTGTTCAAATAATGTTGTGCCTGTTGCTTCGCTCATAATCCACCTGCTCATTTAGTTTTTATTGAAATTATACGACAACGAGACATTAGTATATTATCGATATTATACTTTTACAATATAAATGTTACATAATGTAAATTGCAGCTTATCACGGTATAATGACTAGCCAAACTAAGCTGCTTACTGAGCCCCTTTATTAATACCTTAAAATTAACTATGCAAAACAGCACTGGATCACGTCAAAAGCAAATTTTAGCTTTATTACTCGCTACTAAGGCTGGCTTAAGTATTGATTCGATAGCGGAAAAACTGCAAATATCTCGCAATGCAGTCAAGCAGCATATGGTGGTATTAGAAAAAGATTTGTTGATCAAGGCGGGTAAATTTAATTTAACCAAAGGTCGGCCTTCACGCAGCTATGTTTTAACTGAGCAAGGGATTAATCAGTTTACTAAACAATATTCCTGGTTTTGCAATCTATTGATAGCTCAGCTAAAAGAAGATATGGGTAGTGAGGGCTTGACTGCCTTTATGCAACGTTTAGGTGGTAAAATTGCGGATTCTTTAGCGGCTCAATTTACAGGCCAAAATGCATCAGAAAAAGCACAGACATTAACCATGATTTTACAAAATCTAGGCTACCAAGCCGAAGTTGAGCTGCAAGGCGATATGGTCACCATTAGCGCAATTAATTGTGTATTTCATGACTTAGCTCAAGAGCATGGAGAGTTATGCGAATTTGATCGTAGTTTAATCCGCAGCTTATTAGATAATCCCGTTGAACAAACTGAATGCATGGCCAAGCAAGGTTGCGCGTGTCGTTTTGCCTCGAAGGTCTAATAGAGGCCGCTGCAAGAATTTTTTATCAATCTTCCTTGCTGGTTTAAACCTCGGCCTTTAGGCCGAAAGGAGCGCCCCGCAACAAGCGAAGCGATGTTGCTTTATCGGGCGCGGATTGGGGAGGGGATGTATACCCCTTCCCAATCATTGGCCTCATCCCAACGGGATGTTTCCTTATTGCTGATACCCACTAGGAGCAGAAAAGTGACAGAAATCCAAGCATGGGCCAGTCATGGTCCTAAACAAAAATTAGAGCCCTTCTCCTTCAATCCAGGCGTACTGGGGGCAGAAGAAGTTGAAATTGTCGTTGAATATTGCGGCCTGTGTCATTCTGACCTGTCGATTATTAATAATGATTGGGCTATGACGCAATACCCTGTAGTGCCTGGGCATGAAGTCATTGGGCGAGTGGTTGCTATTGGCGCACAGGTCAAAGGTGTGCACCTTGATCAGCATGTTGGTGTCGGCTGGAATTCCGGCAGTTGTATGCATTGTCATCAATGTATGAGCGGCGATAATAATCTCTGTGCCACCGCGCAGCCGACCATCGTAGGTCATCATGGAGGTTTTGCCGAAAGACTTAGAGCGCATTGGGCTTGGGTTATTCCCTTACCAGATAAGCTTGATGCAGCCAGTGCAGGGCCGCTGTTATGTGGTGGTATTACGGTATTCTCGCCCTTACTTACTTTTGATATTAAGCCAACCCATCATGTCGGTGTGGTCGGGATAGGCGGCTTAGGGCATATGGGGCTTAAATTCGCTAAAGCGTGGGGTTGTGAAGTAACCGCTTTTAGCTCACATGAATCGAAAACGGCCGAAGCGAAAAGTTTTGGCGCGCATCATGTTATTTCTAGTCGAGATAGCACCGCTATGGCTCAAGCCAACAGCACTTTGGATATGCTGATTGTCACAGTAAACGTTGCACTGGATTGGGCTAGTCTTCTGCAAACTTTAAAACCTAATGGCCGATTACATATCGTTGGTGCGGTTTTGGAACCGATGCAAATTGCCGCTATCGATTTGATTTTTGGTCAGAAAAGAGTGTCTGGTTCACCAACGGGAAGCTCGGTAGACTTAGCAACTATGCTGGAATTTGCCGCTAGGCATGATATTCGTCCGCAAGTTGAGCATTTTCCGATGAGTAGAGTCAATGAGGCGTTAGCGCATTTAGCTTCAGGGAATGCGCGTTATCGGATAGTCTTAGATGCCGATTTTGCTTGATAAAGATTGATCAAGAATATGAGTACAGATGAAGATTACAAAAAAGTAGCTACTGCC
>JACUUF010000351.1 GCA_014859465.1 Methyloprofundus sp. | reverse complement strand
GCAGATACGTTTGAGTCGATCTGCTTCTTGCTTGATCAATTCAGGCTGCTGAAAAGTACTGTAACTTGGATGCAGGCCTATTTCATGACCACGCGCATGAATACGGCGCATCAGGTTGCGGATGACGGGTTGTTCAGGCTGGTAGTCGGCATCATTCAGGTGATTACCGCCGCAGATAAAGTAAAAAGCACTTTGCAGGTTGTTGGCTTCGGATACATCCATCAACCAATCGAAGGTATTGCAAGGATCGGCTGGGTTCAGCTGACTGCGTGTGGCGAGTTTGACATAGGGTGCCGTGAAGAAAGCTTTAAGATCACGGCGTTTGAGTAGATGGCCTGCCATCATTCGGCCAATGGTTGGCCAGGGCTTAAACGCATACAGACTCGGGCTATCCACATCATGCGAGACCTTGATACTGAACTCATGCTGTTTAAGCTCTAACTGGGGCCATACACGCTGTATCACCTGCCCAAGTATAATCAACCATTCATCCACTATTGGACGTTCCAGGTAGCCATTCTGGTAAGCATGAGATGAAGTGGCGGGAAAACGCTGGTGATTGTCTAAATCCTTGCGACCCACTTCTTCAAGTCGCGACAGCATCCAGTAGGTTAAGCCCAGAATATCGTAGTGGACAGTTGCGCCTTGTTCGCTCAGCTCAATCAACGGCACTTGTAGTGCTGTTTCAGAAGGCGCTGGAATAGCGTCTTCAATCGGTGCCGTATATCCCTCTATAGAAGCAACCCACTGCTGACACGGAAAATCTGAGCGTGACTGGTGGAAAACGCTTTCCAGTTGGTCAAAGGTGATAACACCTTCACTGCCTGGTAAAGATAGCTGGAGTGTATTCGCCTGCTGAACAAGTGTGAAGGTGTGACCAAAGCGCTCTTTTAGAAGGGTTTCAAGCCAGCGAAGTGCTGTGTTTTCAAATTGAGTCGTATACATAAAAAGAGTTTGGTAGCCTGAAGGTTGGCAGCTAAACAGTGACTGTATGCTGAACTGTTTTTATACAAATATCACTAAATTTCTTTTTGGCACTTCGGTATTTGGGTGTTGCCTTGAGGTTAGGCACGCCGTTTTTACTGGCTACGATGATGGCCTGACTTGGTTTAGTAAGGTGTTGAGCCAAATTTTGTTCAAAATAGCTTAAAGAAGCCATCAGCTGATCGAGTGCATGTGAGATATTGCCACCTTTGAGCTCGACAAAATGCGAACATCTTTCGACACCAAATCCAAAGTCGCAAGCCTGATTATTTTTTTCAATTAAGCAGCCATCAATCTTGATTTTCAAAAGTTTTTTCTCTTCTGGGTTATTTATGAAGAGGGTGCGACCTTTTTCTTTAAGAGAAAGTTTTTTTTGTGAAGTATAGTGAAAACATTCCATTGAAGTTACTCCATGTCTAGCAAACGATCAAAATCTTCATTGATGGTAAATGAGGCTCTGTCAATGCATGAAGGATCAATCATGCCTTCATCACGATCAAAAATGTCCGTAATAGTACCCTTCTCGACAAAATAAGCTGAAACACGGCGTTCATCTAGCCAACATTTGGGATCAATCACTGTAGCTACTTTTTCATTATTTTGACCAATTTCGTTAGCTAGCAAATGATTATTCAATGAGGACATGACATAAGGGCTATGAGTTGTAATAACCATTTGTTGCTCTGGGATCGCGGCATAAAGACACAACAATTTAACGATTTCATATTGGGTCAAGGGGTACAAATGTGCTTCAGGCTCCTCAACAACCGTAAAGGCAGGTTTATTATCAAGAATCAACTGGAAAATAGTTAGCAATATCCAAAGTGACTCTTGCTGACCAGATGAAGAAAACTTAATTTTAACATAATCATTTTCATCCAACTCAATTCGCTCTTCACCTTGAACCCATTTATATTGCCCCTGGAGAATTTTTTCAATAATTTTTATTGCTAATTTTACTCGTTTAAAATCTATGGGATCAGTTGTCAATTTTTTCTTATCATCAACAATTTCATCAAAGCTCTTATTGAAACTCTCTCGCATTGATAATATTCTTTCAACAAAACTTTTTGTTAAAGCATCAATCTGATAAGATTCTACACCTCTTAACTCTTCAGACAGAGTCGAAGCTAAAGTTCGCCCAGCAGGAATAAAGTGATTTTCTCTCTGATCATTAAAAGTTGAATAAATTTCAGATCGGGCTTTAATTCCTCTATTGAAGCGTTCAATCTGGTAAATTGAAGTATGGCTACCAACTGTATTGCTTAAGTATTTGTCTGATCTATCAAGATCAACAGCTATCTCGTTTAATCTTTGCAGTAGCGTTGGCGAAAACTTGATTCTAGCGTGTCCTGAATTTTTCTCAGGCGTTATAGTTACATTTACACCATTACCATAATCATAATAGAGCTTAAAATCTTTCATGTGCTTAGTGGTGCCAAAAATGGCCACCAACTGTTTTCTACAAGCAATTACTAGACTTTTGTTTAAGTCTTTTATTCGATCCGTACGAACCAAAAAATCATTAAAAACAAGCTCAGGTATTGACTTGAAAAAATAAATAGCCTTAGAAATAGTGCTTTTTCCACTACTTTGCAAACCATTCAATATAATTATGTCATTGATTTGCATTTCAACTTTTTTTATAGGCCCAAAGGACTGCATTAGTAGTTTTTGCATTTCAAGAAACCTGTTTTTTAGAACATCACTTTGAAAACAAACAAAAAACTGCTCAGCCATATCAGGCCAAATTTCAGCACCATCTCATGCTGCGCATTCACCCGCTTTTCGAGAATCACCCCTGCTACACGAATACTTT
>JACUUF010000350.1 GCA_014859465.1 Methyloprofundus sp. | reverse complement strand
CCTTTTTAGTGTAGCGCACAACATCAAAAAAGATGGTATGTGCTACACTTAAAAAGATCAGTATGCTTAACGCATTAACGTGATGCTGTTAATTATGCTTCACATTTCGCGGTCATTATGCTTAACCTCTCTCGTGAAGCCTTTGCGAACCGGCTCAGCGGGTCGCTGCTGATACTCGTTAAGTGCAGCAACGTCTTTAACCTCTGGCAACCCAGGCTTCCAATCAACCACCTGGGCACCTGGGTTAAGCTCCCTCGCTCGCCCGACCTGGCGTGCGTGCTGCGCGTCTGTCTTAGCTTGAGTGTCTGCATCCTTTTCATTATCTTTCGCCACCACAACCACACCAGCCGCCCTGATTTTTTCCTGAATCTCTGGGTTGTCAAAAAAACTTAGTACACCTGCACCACCAGAAACAATGACGGTAGGCGGCTCCTTCCCTGACCTTTTTGCCATGTCATGCAGCGCTAAAGCATCAACCCCACCCTCGACAATCCATACTGTGTTAGGGTTGCCGGTCAAAACTTGCGGCTTGCTCTTGTCGCTGCCTGCTAAGTCTCGCTTAGGTATTTCAGCATCAGGCATGATGCTGCGCTTCGTAGCGTTCCATATCCGGCCTGCGTGGTAACCCACGAAAAGGATTCCGTCATTCAGATAACGCAGGAAGCCAGTGCGTTCTGCATGGTCGATGGTCGGATCACTGATGCCACGGTCATTAAGATACATCCGGCCAGCCATCCGGCCTGTACTTGATTCCGGCGGCACCCTGGGCGGCTTCGGCGCTGTAGGTGCTGGCATTGGTGCTGGCGTTGCACGCAGGCCACCATTAAGCTCGAACACACAATCAATAAACCGATCCAGCCCCGACAACTCGCGCACAAGGTCAATATTATCGCCGCCATGAGTGCCGTATTTATCCACCCAAACCCACGCCCCGTCTGGCTTGCAGGTCAGTCGGTAGGCTTCATCTTTGCCGTGAAGCACGCTAAAATGGCGCTGCCCGTCTTTCTTTACTGAATACCCCATCCTTTCAATAAATGGCCGGGGGTCTATTTGCTTGGTCGCTTGTAGATCTCCATGATTAAACTTTGTTCTGCTGGTGTTGCTCGCTCCCACAGCTGCATCAACTGATGATCGTTTGTCCCTAGCTTTTGCTGAAGCTGCCTTGAAGCGTGCATTCCAGCGGTTGTTAGCAGGCTGGCCAGCACTGCCGCCACCGCTGCCACTATTAATAGTCGGCGCCAGGGTTGCCGCTGGATTGCTTCCGCTGAGTTGTGCACTTTCCATGCCGCGTCCGATATCGGTTTCTGGGCTTTCTCCAGAAATTCGGCTGCTTTCTCCACCTTTAATAGTGTCTTCTCCAGGGTGTCCGTTTTCCCAGCCAGCAGCAGCAACTGTTGCTGTAATGAACTGGTCGCTTCCTCGCTGATCTGATCCGCGAGCGCTTGTATGCTCTGACGTTGCGCCTGGGTGATCTGATCGAACGTCTCTAAAATCTGGTCGATCTGCCCCGCCTTCTCCGACAGTTCGTTTATCGCCCTCACTAGCTCTTGCTGCGGCGAATCGCTGAAGCCCTTGATAGTCTCTAGTTTGTTCATACGTCACACCTCGTTGCTGTAATCCACCCCAGCCATACGCTTTACCAAGTTTTGAACCCTTAAATGCCACCCCGTCCAGCTCATAGCTAAACCCGTTAAAAGTCCCGGTGCTTGCTAAGTTTGCTTTGACCGAAACACCAGCAACGGCAAGGGTTTCAGCGAACTGCACGGCAGTAAGCTCACCACTGGCCAGCGCCTCATCAATGATGTTTTGCAGCTTGAGCTTCGGTGGTTGATCTCCGGTTCTAAGTGACATCTCAATTTCACCCTTCTTCAATGCTTTCCGGCCTGTTGCTGCATCCAGTCCAGCTGTAAGCGTTAATCCATGCGACTTTTCAAGTTTTTGGGTTGCCTCGATTGCTGTCCGAGCTTCCCATTTGCCATGCCAAAGCTGACCGTCCAGGTCGATGCGGCTGACGACCAGGTGAATATGGTCTTTGTCTGTATCCCGGTGACGCACGGCAACCCACGGGGTTTTGTCACTGAACCCCATTTCTTTGAGGAAGTCAGAAGCCACGGCATCCCAGCGTTCACCTGTTAAATGATCACCTGGCGGCAAAGATAAGCTGCAATGCCAAACAGGGCGTTTGGCATCCGGCCGCAACCTGCGAACCATGCCGAATTCAGCTGCCAGCTGACGAGCATTTAAACCAGCGATAGTGCCACCAATAATTTCGGGGCGCTTTTCTTTGCCCAGGGCGTAATCAAGGACACCACGAAAACCATCACCCCGCCCGACTTTAGCCTTCATTGTTTAGCCACCCTCAGCAAAGTTTGTCGAAAGTCTGCAAGCTCACGCATGATTAAAGACGCTTCTACCATGCCGACAACATTCATTTTTTTCGACAACTGATTCAGATTTACAGCGGCTTTTGAAAGCTCAAGCCATGCTTGCTTGTTAATTTCTGGCACGACTGGCGGCAGATTTTCGAGAAATGCAGCACGCATATATGCGCCGCGTTGCATTTTTCGGACTGCTCTGAGCTGGTCGAGTTGATCTAACTCGGCAGCATTGACGCGCACTGATACAGTGTGCGTGCGTTTGTCTTTTGCATCCAGCGGCCTGGGGCCGTGGGTGCGGGATTTGTCAGCCATGGCAAATTCCTCGGTCTGGTTTTAGCAACCCCGCAAGCGTCAGCGATGCCGGGGCGAATGAGCGCAGCGAGTGAGGGTGAGAACTAAGCGAAGCGCAAGTTACACCTTGCTGCTCACCGCTTTGGAGACTATAGCCACAGCTCAAAACCTTG
>JACUUF010000416.1 GCA_014859465.1 Methyloprofundus sp. | reverse complement strand
AAGTTGCTCTTTGGATGACACCCAATAGCTTTTTAAACCCGATGTACTAACGCCACCTTCACGCATGCGTACCAGAGTTTGGTTAAGCTTGGCATAAGGTAGGCGATGAACAAGAAAGGCACGGACAAACCAGTCAAAATCCGCACCAATCTTGTAATCCAGCTTGTAATTACCAATCTGTTCATAAGCGGACCGACGAATAAACGCCGCCGGGTGTGCAGGCATAAAACCAAAGCGCATCTTCCAGGGTGAAAATTTGAATGAGGAGTATAACCGAACTGGCCTGATTAAATCATCAGGGTGAACGAAATCCACATTCCCCAGCACCATTTGTGCATCAGGATTCGCCTTAAAAACCTCAACAACCTGCGCAATCACATCCTTATGTGGATAGAAATCATCGGAATTCAGAATCCCAATCACATCACCGGTTGCTAAAGTAAAGCCTTTATTCATGGCATCATAGATGCCCGTATCCGGTTCACTTACAATCCGGGTGACATGGTCACCATAAGAATGAATTATCGACAGGGTGCCATCTTTAGAGTCACCATCAATCACAACATATTCAATATTAAGATAAGTTTGAGACAAGACAGATTGAATTGCCGAAGCAATAAAGGATTCGCTGTTCAAACAAACTGTAACTACAGTAACTCTCATATGCTAAAATACTTTCCTCGATTTAGAAATTCACGTTTCGCATATGCTATCGCAATAGCAAAAGATACAAACACTGGAAAAAAATTTCGAGTAACAAATACATATTCGGTTATTACATTAGATAACAAGTACATTAAAAACATTGAAAAAATAATGAATTTGTTATAAGTGGATGCTTTTATGGTCATTAAAAAATACAAAAAATAAAGCAAAATAATTAAAACAATACTTAGTAACAAAAACCCACCATGAGATAGCAATATCGAAATAACACCATCATACCAGTCCATTTTTGCAGAGAGCGGCCCAACGCCTAGAATTAAATATGAGTTAGAGATTTCATCAAGAGCGACCTGAAGCTTGTTCACTCTACTTATTGAGCTCTGATCAGAATCTAAATTAAAATTAATGGCCCTATCAAAAACCTCAATATAATCATCACTAAAGTCAACTGCTTGAATTCCATAGCCAGCTACAAACACCAAGATAGGCAATATTAAAAATACATTCTTTAATTTTATTTTTTTATAAAAAAAATCCCCAGATAACAAAAAATATACTGATACTATAGATGCCCCAAGAATAAGCATTAGCAACCCACCTCTACTGCCAGTCAGAAATAACGCGGGAATACTAAAGAAAATAACAGCTAATGAAAAAACAAACGAATGTCTTAATACTTTTCTTAAGACAAAGTGATAAGAAAAAATAAGCATAGATAGTAAACTAGAATACAGATGCGCGTCTGGATAGCTGTAATCACGCGAGAGCGGGAAGGATACCCTGATATTTCCTGTGATTGCACCTGATGCTACTAAGTATAGATATATATAAACCCACGCACTTAAAAATACGAAGAGATAAAACAAAATACGCGACAACCTAACTATATCTTCATGCCGATCCCATAAATGGGAATACAATAGAAATATCGAAATAAATATCATTAACCACTTAAAGTAGAAAACAACACCTTCAGACCTGAAATTCTCTGCATAAAATAAACCGACTAACTGCGAAGCCATTAATGCCAACAAAACCAACAAAAAAACAGCAAATACACTAAAAGCTCTTTCGTTTACCTTGGTAAATAAAATCAACGCGAAAGAAAACAATATAAGCAAATCACTCAAGCGAACAGAGAATACATCATAATTTATTGGGATAACCAATAAAGCCAACCATAAAAACACAAAAGAAACATTCGCAAGATTAAATCTTCTTAGCATCAAACCACCACTTCAGCTTTAGCAAATATGAAGTTAATCTTGGTAGAAACATATACAAAGTGATTTTCATCTTCTGAGAAATGCTTGAGTCTAATTTAACTAGCGACCATAAATCTACAGAATCTTTTGAAAGAAGGGCATTAGCCGCATATACACAATCGAAGGAATGTGAATCAAGATCTGAGCCAGACAAAACTCTTATTTCATTACGAAGAACATCGATAAGTTTCAATAGCCTAAGCGATCTAAACTTAACTATCTCTCGGTCAAAGTTAGTTATCCCCCCAAATGTCTGAAAACCATGTTGCCGATATAAATAAAGAGGCTCATTCAATAAAAGTATATTTGATGAATGCTTTTTGATAAGTAATGCCATCCACACATCTTCAAAAGGCAAGCACGAAGGAAGCGGAAACACCTTTTCGGCAATAGTACGTTTAAAAGACCAACTCCACTTAGGTAAGCTCATCAGTTCAGATGCGACTTTTTCATATGAAGAAGCAATAAGTTTTGGATTAGGGTTATACGTAGTGATTTTATTAAGACCCTCATCTACGATGAACGCTGCATGACAATGAGCATCGTATTGCTGCATGTTCGGTGTAAAAATAAACCAATCCCTCAGCAGCACATCATCTGAATCGATGCATTTTATTATATCTCCACTAGACAAGCTGAAGGCATAACTTGTCCCATCTACCTTGCCGTCATATGGGTTTTTTTTAAGTATGATACGACTGTCATTTTTGGCATATGATTTAACTATTTCATAAGTAGAATCACTTGATCCATCATCAACAACGATAAGCTCCCACTCAATAGTATTTTCTCTTTGGAGCTCTGTAATGGCATCAGCAATATAAAGCTCCACATTTTTTGCCATCATTAGAAAGCTTATCATTTACTCACCTACCAGATAGCGTTTGCAATTAAAGTGGACCCTATCGGTGACTTTCAGGGTAGTTGTCGCGTCAGCCGTTTTCATCATGCT
>JACUUF010000349.1 GCA_014859465.1 Methyloprofundus sp. | reverse complement strand
ACCGCAGCCAATTTTTCCGTGGGCAGGTGGATAAATACACATGGGTGGATGTGGGAAGCAGTTATTTACCCAGCGAACTGCAAGCCGCGTTTTTGTGGGGGCAATTAGAAAAAGCCGATGAAATCAACCAAAACCGATTGGGAACGTGGAATGCCTATCACGACGCGTTTAAACCACTGCAACAACCAGGCCTGGTGGAATTGCCTACGATCCCAGACCATTGCCAACACAACGCCCACATGTATTACCTCAAGCTAAAAGATCTCGACCAACGCTCTGCGTTTATCGAACACCTAAAAGCCAATGATATTATGGCCGTGTTCCACTACATCCCACTACACACCGCACCCGCAGGGAAGAAGTTTGGCGTGTTTAACGGTACAGATCAATACACTACCTCCGAAAGCGAAAGACTCGTCAGACTGCCGATGTATTACGGCATGAGTGCGGAAGAAAAGCACAAGGTGATTGAAGCGGTGATGGGTTTTTTTGATAAATGACAGCCTATGACCAAAACTATGGCATAACCGCTTTTATAGACCTGTTAGGGTTTGGCCTAAGGGTCAAGGATATTAATTCCCAAGCCTCATTTGATGAGGTTGCTGCGAAAGTACAGATGGTTCATGAAGCTTTTGATCTCGACCCTAAGACTGAGTGTGAGAAGGAAATAAAAGCAGATATGCGCCAGACTTCGATCTCTTTATCGGATTCGATAGTTATTAATACGCCGATTGAGTCGCCAAGCGTTGACAGAATGGGTTCATTTGATGCGTTGATGGATGTTTTGGATGATTTTGCACTAGCGCAAGCAATGTGTGTGTTTCAGGGTGTTTTCTTGCGTGGTGCTATAGCAGATGGCTGGCTTTATTGCGAACAGGGCATTTTAATCAGCGACGGTTTGGTAAAAGCGCATGCTATTGAAAGTAGTATATCCATTCCTGTCATTGCGGTATCGGATGAAATATATGAAGCATTTGCAACGCATAAAGACAACCAAAACTATTCTGTTTCGCCAGGACACCAACTTTTTAGAAAGTTTGAAGTTGCAGAAAGTTCGTTTTATTTCTTGGATTATTTGGCGTGCCGCTTGAGTGCTATGACGCACCACGGAACTGAGTTTTCTTTCGAAAGCTGCCAGAAGTTTTCAGATGAGGAAAAAGATAAATACCTAAACGACTTGAGAGTAAAAAATCAAATCAATGTGTTGATGGAGCATAAGGCTTTAATCGAGAAAGCCTATTACCAAGCAAATACTGAAGCGGTTAAACAAAAATATCGTTGGCTTGCTAGCTATCACAACCAAGTCGTGAATGACTTTGGTTTTGATAATGACTATGCACTAATCTTAAAAGGTAAACCATGAGCATTGAACTTCAAGGCAATTGGGAAAAGGGTGTCGCCTATGATGTGCATACTTTGGCAAGTAATTATCTTGGTGTCGATGAGCATGGGCATGATCGCTGGGATAGTGTGCGTTCTGATATGGGCGAGTTGGTTTACCAGTTGAAGTATCGCGGTGATCTTTCTAAGGTGCCTGAAATTGTTGATTTGATTGTCACTAAATTTAAAGGCTTGGACTCGCTTGATGTAGTGATACCTGCTCCAGCCTCAAAGACACGAAGTGTTCAGCCAGTTGCCGAGATTGCTAAAGCTTTGGCAGAGAAGGTCGGTATAGATTATCTTGATGCTTTGTCGAAATCATCTTCACAAGAATTAAAAGGGATGGATGCTTTAGAGGATAGGCTTAACTTACTCAGAGATTCCATGTCAATAAAACCGGGCATGAATTTGATGGGCAAAAATGTGCTGATCGTGGACGATTTGTTTCGGTCCGGCGCGACGCTTCAGGTAGCAACCGAGATTTTATATCGTGATGCAAAGTGTCATAATGTTTATGTGTTGACCATGACCAAAACAAGGAGCAAGCGATGACAACGGTTTTTATCTCTGGTTCACGCCATTTGTCGCGTTTAAGCCAAGACGTAAAAGCACGGTTAGAGAATGTGATTAACCAGCATTTTGCGGTAGTTGTCGGCGATGCAAATGGTGTCGATAAAGCGGTGCAAGCTTATTTGTGCGAAGTGGGTTATGAAGCGGTCACCGTGTTTTGTGCAGGCGAGAAGTGCCGCAATAACCTGGGGCATTGGCAGGTAAAAAGGATTGAAGTTGAGCCTAGTTTAAAAGGTCGCGCGTTTTATACCGTTAAAGACAAAAAAATGGCAGAAGTGGCGGATTACGGTTTTGTGCTGTGGGATGGTAAAAGCCAAGGGTCTTACAACAATATTCTTGAATTGCTAGGACAGGGAAAAAAAGCCTTGGTGTATTTTGCGCCGAACAAGCAATTTACAACGGTTAAAACAGCGGCAGATTTGGAAGCCTTACTAAAATTATGTTCGCCAAGCTTTCAGGCAGAATCAAACACAAAAAATACGATGCGTGTAAATTTGCATCAACAACAGGCGTTAGGGTTTTAATGGAATTTAAACTGACAATTGAAAACTTGGGCAATATTGAGCATGCGGAGTTAGCTGTTAAACCGTTTACGATTATTGCTGGCGAAAATAGCAGTGGTAAAACCTTTGCGACAAAAAGTTTGTATTGCGTGCTGGATGCCATTCATCGGGATCATGTTTCGCATCGTTTGGTTTTAATCGGATTGCGTTTCGAACGTGCGTTGTCTATGTTTTCGACCGAACTTAAAGATCCTTCACAGTCCGATATTCAGTTTATGGAATATGTCGAATCACGTTTTATTGAATGGTTAAACGCGCTAATTAGTCACTCTCATGAATCGGTGTTATTCAAAAGCGAAGCGCAACTGCTCCAAGTCGAAGCCATACTAAAAGAAAACAACATCCTTGCAAGACGCTACTTCTACCCAAGCTTAGATACACTAGATTATTTAAAACCAAACA
>JACUUF010000348.1 GCA_014859465.1 Methyloprofundus sp. | reverse complement strand
GTCTTGCATTTCGACTAAACCAAGATGGATCTGTTGATAGACTTTGGACCAGAGAGTAAACGCGTTAATGTCAGTATTAGGTAATAGGGTGAGTTCAATGTAATGTTTCATGTATCCCCCTCAGATGCGAATGTCTTCAACATAAGCCAAACCTTTTTTACCCAAATAAAAACTGGATACGCCTGCGCAATCAATTTTTTCTTGTAGGTCTAGGGCTTGTTCGCGGGAAATTTTAAGGTCAATCTCAAGTAAGCCGCTTGCTTTGGTCAGCAGTTTGGTCACTTCACCTTCGCCTGGGATGCGTTGTTTTAATAGATAAGGATTTCCAAAAATTATTTTTTTACTTCCTGTGGTGTATCTATCCATAAAGTCTTTTTTTGTGAATCCTCGTTTTGAAATGCCGTTTAAGCCGCCCGATTTTGTGACAACATTGCTCATATCAAATACGTTGGCAAGCTCTTCTAATTGAAGATATAACGCTGATGTGTAAAAGGTAATGGGTGGCATTTGACCTTTTGCGGTCAATTTGTAATCCACATCGGGATATTTAAGCTTCAAAAAATTTAATACTTTTTGACAATTTTCGTCTAACTCAACCGGTTTTAATCTATTAATTTCTTCTAATTGACTAATGACCACAATGGGGTCAAGCTCTAGCTCGGTATTTGCACTAATTTTCGGATTTAGGCAAAACTCCAGCAGATTCGGAAAATCCAGGAACAATACCCCCCAAAGTTTCTTGGAAAACGATGAGTTAAACGCGGCGTCTTGGGTTTTAATCATTCCGGTAAAAGAGTTTTGGTCATTACTCCCGGTTATATTGCGGATATAAACCAATTCTTGGGTATTTTCGGGTATATCTTTAATACATTCCTCCGTTAATACGCTTTCAATTTCCCTGAAATAATAATTATCACTATTTCTTGCTTGATACAGTTTGCGTTGATCACCAATCAAGCGGTTGAGTACGCCCATCACGGTGTCTTTGCTGATTTGCCTGGTTTTGTAATTGCCTTCTTTTTTCAATTCCGTCATTGATGCAATAAACTTTCTGCCGCCTTTGGGAATTGGTTCATTATTCGAGCCATCTAAAAACGAATTGCGCCATGCCGCTTTGTAGCGAATTTTGATAAACATAAAGCACCTCAAACCGCTTCAAAATAAACGGCATAATCTTCTTGAGAGGTAGGCGAGATGGTACCTGCACCTGGGCGTTTGATTCGCATCATTTTGTGGCTAGCGTTGTAATCCACTTGTACATCATCCACGTACATATAGCCTTTGGCTTGCCTGATGTTTAACTCATTGATCATGCGCAGCGTTTCGTTAACCAAAATATCTATGGCGTCATTGTCCAACAGAACACCGCATTCGCCTTCCTTAAAAATTGTCCCTCTGCGGACATAGTTTTTATGGAAAACGGCTTTGGGGTTACGGGTAGGGTCTAGGCTTTTGATAAAATCTTTAATCGCTTGGGCAACACGCTCGCCATCGCCTTCTTTAATCACCATTGCAGGGCGGTCAAATTTTTTATCGAGCGCGATAAATTGAAGCTGCTCAATACTGATGGAGCCACACGCGTGATACTCGGTTTCGCCGAATGTGGTTTTAGAAAAAAATGAAGTGCTGGCAACTTCTTTGCCTTTTTCATCGACACCTTTTTCTTTAGTGCCTGAACGCCCCATTTGCTCGAAGTTGCCGCGCCCTAAAGTATCTACAAAATCTTCCAACAACAAAGCACTAGTACGCTTGCATTGATCGCCTTGTGGAATCACATAACCACGAACAAGCCCCGTCATAGAAGCCAACAGCTCGATTAGATTTTTGTTGTTCGCAAAGTGCAAATCAAATGCTTGATCCCTAAAAAGATGATGCCGAATACAGTTTTGACTGATGTACATAGGGTTTTTGTCAAAATTTATTTCTGATGGGTCTTTTTTGAGCTTGTAACCTTTTTCGCTTTCTTTGCCCGTCAAGTTGGTGTAGCCCCGTAGTTTGGGCATGGAATGATTGTCGATAATGCGCCCGTCGCTTTGTAAGGTCGTTGGCCCATTCCAGTTAACCACACCATAACCTAGAGCTGTGATTTTGAAGTCAACGCTTCTAATACCGGTAATTTTATTCATAGCGGTTTCCTTATTTTTTGGTAATTATTCAGCATAAGTCATGTATGAGAAGGTGTCAGGCATTGATTGATAAGGCTGTCTGCAACAGGACGTTGCAGCCAGAGCTTACAGGGATGTATTCACGCGTCCTTAGAAATCAATGCCTGACACCAAACTACCGCATGCGCTGAATAGTTACATTTTTTGTTACAGTGAAATTTGAGTTCATCAGGTGCAAATTCCCGATGAACAAGATTATAAGCACATGAAGAAAAAAAACACCACTATTTTCTAAACGTTTTTTTTTGCGGAAAATTTCTTCATAGTAAAATAGGTTGCACTACTGCATAAGTAGCTTAGAAAACTATGTTCTAGTGTTTTCTGCCGCACAGGCAGCTTAGTCAATCAAAATCCGCCCCGCCAACCGGCGGGGCACAACACTCACGAATCAAACCAATCCTCTAACCGCAACCCATCAATGCGCGAAAATTCTTTGGTGTTGTGTGTTACCAAGGTGGCTTGATGGACTAAGGCAATCCCCGCAATCATTATGTCTAACGGGCCAATGGGCGTGCCTGCTTTTTCTAAGGCCGCCCTGATCCGAGCGGTAATCGCGGTTTCATGTTCGGTAAACGGCAATACGCGCACCACCGTGAGTAATTCATCCAATTGACTGCTACGTTTTTCGGGCGAGCTTGATTTAGCAATGCCGACTTGCAGTTCATACAAAACCACCGAAGGCAACGCGATTTCATGGGGCGGGATACTAAATAAATGACTCGCAACATTGCCCATGCCTTTAAAAAAATAAA
>JACUUF010000347.1 GCA_014859465.1 Methyloprofundus sp. | reverse complement strand
CATAATACCCCTAAGCTTTATGTTTTTAAAGTATTTTTAATGCGTTTGCCCTGCCGAAAATGCACTCAATCCAGCGTCTGTCATGGTATATGTGGTATTATTTCGGGTTCGTGGATTGGGAAAAGTTTCGAAAATTGCCTGTAACTGATTAATTACATCACCAAAGGTTAATGCATTTTTTCCAAAGGGAGCGCTGATAAACTGTTTTTTAGGTGAGCATCAAAGTGCCATTTTAGGGGACTAGTGCCATAATGAGAATTGCTGATATCGGCTGTAATTTGTATTATCGCTAGTGTTTCAGTGTTGTGAAGTAGACCAGATAATACCTAAGTTACAGGCAAAACGTAGAAAAAACTAGAAATAGCTTTTACGCAAGAAAATGACCCTCTGTTTTAGATAGTTCAACCTGCCTTTTGATTTCCTTTTTATACTCCCTATAAGGCAGCAGAACAAAATAAATAGCTATTCCCAATAAAAGCCAGTATTTAATTCTGAATGCAAATTCAAGTTGGTCAAGCATGATAGGGTGAATCGCTAGATAATGATTGAGTGAATCAAGAAAATCCATAGTCATATCTCCATAACGATATATTAGAGAGACTCTCTAAATTCCTATATTTTTTAATAAATAAGGTGTTCACGATGATAAGAATTTGGGGCATGATAGTATGGGTAAGCAAGAGCAGTATAATATTGAATATTAAGGCTGAGTTTTTTCGATTTCTAGAAGCCAGCCATCACTGGCTTTACAGTGATTAGTGCCTGTTGCATTAATCTTAACTCGTGCATAAGTGCCTTGTAGAGACGCGGGTAATTTCCCGGTCACGAGATAGCTATTATTTTCTGCTTTGATAGTGACTTCAATAGGCAGTTTTTTTACGCTGACTTCAATGCTATCTGGGTTAGTTAGCGCTGAGGCCTGAAATGAAAACTCAGATTGTGGTGCTACAACGGTTAAATTAGCCGGTGTAAATTGGCTCATTTTAGGTTTTTTACAGGCTTTTTTACTACTACTGCTGCCATAAGCGAATGCATTCGCGCTAAAAACAGTCAGCATACAGATAACTAATAATTTAATAGAATTCATTATATCTCTCCTCATAGTGTATCAAGGGTGATTGTCACTACGCTTAAATAAAACAGCAGGAGAGATGCATCTATTGGTTCAATGACAATGACACACCTTCCGTGGTTTGAAATCCTGTTAATCTCCATGATAAGTCTTTTCTATGTAAATTGTAAGGAAAACGAATAATTAACTTATTTTTTTAGATTCGTATAATTTACTAATAAGCAACTCCCAGCTCTGCTGGCTTACAAGTGTAGGTTTTTAATAAATAGTTTGAAAAACAGTATGTTGCGATAGATTGATAAAGTTAGCCGTGTTTTTTACAAAGCCTCATTAATGATACTGAGTATCTATGGAATAGCCAGTTTACTAACATTTTTAATCTATGCGGTAGATAAAACAGCTATTCAAAAAGGCGGCCGGAGAATCAAAGAAAGTACCTTACACTTTTTTTTAGTTGGTGGCTGGCCAGGCGCATTACTTGCTCAGAAAACATGCTGGCATAAAACGCGGAAACAGCCTTTTCGATGCATTTTTTGGGTAACTATTAACATTGAATGTTAGCTTATTAGTTGGGCTGTATGAATTGACAGCCTTAGAGAGCCATATCATGAGCTTTTCCATGAGTGATTTTATGTACGTAATAATCGATTTTAACCGATAACAATATTTTAAAAAATAGTGACGGTTTTTAAGTTCTAATCCGTTATATCAATAATGAAACTTAATACCGTCTTATTTGGAGAGTTACCATGAAAAAAATCTTTGTATTATTAATCCTACCGTTATTCGCTATAAACCTAGCAGAAGCGGAAGAAAGTGGACGTAAAAAAGAAAAGTCAAATCATTTTTTAAAATTATTTGATACTAATAAAGATGGCATTGTTACTTATGATGAATTTAAAACGGCATCAGAACTGCGTTATAAAGCAATGGATGTCAATAAAGATGGCATAGTCTCGACAGAAGAATTTAACAAGTATACCGCAAAAAGACATGAACAATGGGAGCAGAAAAAGCGTGATAAGAAAGAATCTGCTAACGATGGAGAGATGACTAAACAAGAGTATTTAGATAAAGCGATGCGACATGCTGAACGCAAATTTTCCAAATTAGATAAAGATCAAAATGGAAAACTCAGTGAGCAAGAGCAAGCATATGAAAAACATAGAAAACAGAGATATATGCTGGAAAAAATGGATGAAAACCAAGATGGTCAAATTAGCACAGAAGAGCATAAGGCGATGATGCAACGCTGGTTTGATAAATTGGATACTAATAAAGACACTGTCATTAGCGGTGATGAACTGAATCGTCGCAAACATAAATAAAGCATATTGATTGACACTAATGATCAAGCTTGAAACGTTGAGTGATGTTGCATTAATAGCGTTGATTGCCGACAGAGATCAGCTTGCCTTTAATCTTATTATGCAGCGTCATTTAGCGGTTGTACTCAATTTTTGTCAGCGTTACTTGAAAAAAGAAGCGGAAGATATCGCTCAGGAAACGTTTATAAAATTATGGAATAACACACCCAATTGGGAGGATAAAGGATTTACGATAAAAGCCTGGCTGCTACGGGTTAGCTATCACCTTTGTATTGATGAGCTTAGAAAAAATAACCCTAGCTATCTGGTAGATGAAGCAGAAGGTGTACTGCATATGATTGATAATACAACAGAGCAACTGCTTAGTAGTCGTGTTGAATTGCAGCTGCAAATGCAGGCTTTAAATCAGCTACCAGAACGTCAGCGCAGCGCCATTCTATTATGTGCTTGTAATGGCTTAAATGTAAGCGTCAATTAAACCCACCTAACCAAACTACCCCATTTACTTTAAAGGCGGA
>JACUUF010000072.1 GCA_014859465.1 Methyloprofundus sp. | reverse complement strand
GGCAAGCTGTAAAAACCAGATTTAATAGCTAAATCCGCATCGGCTACTGGCTTCCAATAACCTAAACCGAATTGCGCAAAGGCATCATGCACCCGCTTGGGTGTCATAGCGGTTAATTGGTCTATACCAGCCAAAGCCATTGCCGCTTCTGATAACTTGAGGACACCACTTACCGTTTCACTGGCTGGTGGGTTGCTAAATGAGGTATCGCCAAAGGTTAAACTAGCCGCATCAATGGTGCCAAGCACTACGTCAACCGATAATAGCAAGGTTGATCCGCTGGCTTTTTGGATAAATGCGGCGGTAGGGTCGGAATAAACAGCAAACAATGTGCCACTTTCGGTAAATAAACCAAATTCCGACACGCTATAAGCGTCTGCACCTTCGTCTTTAATAGTGACGTGGATCGTGTCATCTGCAACTACTTCACCGGCAATAGTGGTTAATTGCTTAATTTCAGACACTAATGCCGTTTGAGTTGGGTCTGGCGTGTATTGTCCAGTACCAAGCCCAACTGCGGTAATCTCTACCGGATCAGTACCGGTATTGGTCGCATTGATAATTTCAGCGCGGCCCGCGTCTGTAATCGTGATTTGCAATGCCATAATTTACACCTCTTGTGTTAGTAATCGTAAATAAGATACAGGTCGAATTGTTCCCAATAACCCAATGCCGCCTTTATATGGTGCTTCGCTTAATTCAATGCGCATATAGGATGCTGGGCGTATCACACCTAAAAGCCCTAAGCCGCCATTGCCTTGTTGCGCAATGCTGAATGTGTATTGCGCGCGCACAGGCTTCACATCATCAATGCGCAAAAGTAAATCATTCTGCACTTGCGCGGATGCTTCGCCTGGAATGTCTGGCACGCTGATCACAATATCAAATGTGTGCGGCTTGCCGATTGGCGTTTGCTCCCACCATTCCTTAAATGCCACGTTTGCGCCCAGGCTTCGCAATGCTTTCTCAATCGCAAAGCGCGTGCCTTTTTTGGCCTTTTCCTGAATAATCGTTTTGATAGCAGATCGCTTTAATTCAACCGGCCAATTATCGCGCCATACTTTACTATCAAACTGCCAGGCCAGGTGGTCTAGCGTGTCGCTGCCTAATTCATCAATACGCGCATAAATGGATGGCACATTGACCAGCTGAGATACAGCTTTTAATTCAACATTAATTGAAGCAATCGCGGCAGCCACGGTTGGATCGTGCTTTATGCTGTCTGGCACCAAGTCTGCAAGATTAACCGTGTCAATATCACGCATCTTCTAACCCCTGATAACTCACGGTGACGCTTAATTCTTGGGCCACTTCGGTATTCGTTAGCACCGTAAAGATCGGGCTTGTCATAACCACACGCTTGGCCCCGGCATTTTTCATGCGAGCAACTAATTCATCTGGGTTAATATCACGTCCAATTTTAGATTTTTGCCACAGAATATAATCATCAACTGCACTATCAACGGCGGCCTGAACCGTTGTTGAAGAAACTACATCATCGGTTTTGAGCCAATACTGCACATCAATATTATAATTAACCGCCGCTGGGGCTAATACCTGCACATGATCAGTTAGCGGGCGTATATCATCCGCGCTTAAAACTGCGTCAACTTGATCTAATATTTCTTGCGCCGGGATAACGCCGCTGGTTAATAGCGGTCGAACATCAACCGTTCCCGGCCAAGTCGCAGCGTCAAGCGCTGTGTTCATTGCATCAATCAGCGTTTGACTTGCCGCATTTGCCACAAGCACATCATTAACAAGCTGTTTAATATCATCGGATGTTGGGCTAGATACGTTTACATCAATAATCGATTGGTTCGCACTTAACGCCCAGAATCGGTATGAATCGGTTGGCCCGGCCACTGAGAAGGTGCTAGGCGCTAATCGAATACGCTCAACAAAGTTTTCGTCATTTTCAATTTCGGCACCGCCGCTGGTGGTCGTGGTGTTGGTTACGCTTTCAACAAACGGCAATGGATTAACCAGCGTTCTAATTTGACCTGGCAATAAGTTATTACCAACCGTGCCAGCGGTTAAGCATTGAGCGGTTAAGCTGCCGGTTAAATCACCAATCGCAATATCCAAGTTTTCAATCGTGGAAAATGTTAAATCACCCGCGACAACCTGTGTGCCAGCCGGAATGGTATAAACCCCGCCTTGCACGCTCGATAAAGTAAATTGAATGGTAGTTAAAGCTGGCTGGGCCGCTAGTCTTTCTACGCCTACTAGCTCGCCTAAATAATCAATATATTCATCTTGCGCATAGCTTAATAGATTCTGTTTAGCGGAAAAGTCAATAATGCTACGCTGGTTGATAATGATCGCGGCAATCGCTTCTAGAAACAAACGCACCGGATCGCCAGATGCTAATGATCGCTGCGCAATCGCTTCATAGGCGGTAATAATATCGGCTTGAACTTGGGTTGCTGTTTTTTCTGCAAAGTTTATGGCCGGTAAATTTCCTCTTGGAAACGTCATAGATTCACCCCTATTACCACTCGTGGTCTAAGTGTGCCTTCTTGGGCACCTTTTTGATTTTCAAACCCCACTCTAATGACCTTCGCGCGCGGCTCGTAGCGTTTAATTTGCGGGATAACTTCGGCGCTAAGTGTAGCCTGGGCCACAGCAATGGGTTGGTCGACAAAAGACCAATCAATGCCAAAGTTGCGATCCAGCGGAACAGTGCCTTTGCGCGTGGCAAGAATGGTTTTAACATTTTGTAAAATCTCTTTGATCTCAGTGTTTGGCGAAAAATCCACATTATCAAAATCGGCTGTTATCTCAAACTCGGTCATCGGCGTATTCCTCCAATGACACATTAATATCAGCTAAAAGCAAACGCCCTGCGTTATCAATGGCTTTATGGTTTTCTGCCAGGCTTTTAATTACAAACATGCCGATAAACTCCCCGCCAATACATAAGATGCTGGCTTCACCTGCGTCTCTTAAGTCTATCAGCTTTTTTATCTCGGTTTTTGGGTTGACACCAAGGCCAACATCTAGGCGCATGGTAAAGCTAATTTTCTCTAAGCCGGGCCCGATAAATTCAAGCAGCGGTTTTTTTCCACTTAAGGCGTGCTCAGAATACCGCGCTTCACCGGTTTTGCTGAATCCGCTAAAGGTGTTCACTTTGTCCGATGAAGCGCTAAATGCGATGGTGCCTAATGATCCTATCATGTCATCACCTTATAACAGCGGCGTGGTTAGCGCCGTTTGTAGTTTTAAATATCGATCCAATAATTGTGCATAGCTTGTGGCCACAACCACGGTGACACTGCCTGAGCTGTAAAGGCTTGGGTCAAATGGTGGGCGACCATCCAGCTCTGTGCCATCAATTAAGCGGTCGTACCAATCCATTGTTGGTGTTAATTCTGGTGCGGCGGTAAAGGAATAAGCACCGGTGCCAGCTAATCCATTCACCAGGCCTTGTGCTTCATCTAAAGCCGCTTGCACTTCGTTGCGCTTGGTTTGTAAATCATCAATACCTTTATTGAGCTTATCCACTTCGGCTTGCACGCCAGATGCGGAATCAATCACCGCATTACGCGTGCCAGGAAACAAGCTACCGACCGTTACATATTGCCAAGCGTTATCAGGCACCGGGTCTGGTTCAGGAATATCTGGCGGCGCTGGTATGGCGGGTGGTTGAATAGATGGTATTTTAATTCTTAGTGGTGCTGGGTCAAACTTTTTAGTGGCTGCATCAACTAAGGTATTTTTGGCATTTTCAGCGGCGCTTAAATCAGCCGTTAAAACCAATGAACAAACAATGGCGCTCCAAGCTTCTGCATCACGTGGCGGCGCACCTGCTGCATTTAAAATTCTTTCATTCCACAAGCCTTGTTCAGCGGTTAGGTTGAGCTGATAAATACCGCTATCGGCAGCTGATCCACCCAAACTATTCACCAGATCATCCACAGCGGCGGCGCGTGATTCTGCTTGTTGTAAGCCGGATTGCAAACGTGCTATGGCATTATTCAATGCGTCAAGTTCTTTTTGGGCGGCATTGGCGGCGGCGCTGGCCGCTGAAAAAACAGCGGGTAAACTATCGGCTAAAGTATTGCTGTTCCAACTCATGTAATCACTTCCTGAAAGGTTGTTGGCGTGCCGCCTACTAATTCGGTTACGCTCCAAATAATACTATCGACCGCAAGGGTTTGAATATTTTGCACCATCACCAGAAAAAATGGAGTGCTTAAATCGCTACTCATGCTAGATACAATCGCGGTTTCAAAATCTGCAATATGGCTAGCCGCGTCATTTTCTACACTGACCACCGCCGTGCCGCCGTGTGCCGGTGCGCCAGGATCAACCGCCACAGTCGCCCAATAGTCGGCCAAAGCCATGGCGAATGTGGTTATTGTAGCAGATGAATTGCCTACGCCTGAGCTAAAAAAAGATTCTAAAATTGACTTGTCGCCACCTGTGTTTGCTGCACCTGGCACGACACCTGCTATTGCATAGTCATCATACGCTTGTGCCCAGTCTTGCGGAAAGTTACCGCCGGTGCTTGGTGCTGGCTGGCCGCTGGCATCAATACCGGCGGCTAATTGATAAGCCTGGCTGATATTATCTGCGCCGGTTTGTGGGTTTAATGCCATGCTATCAACTCACTGGTTGCGGTTTTTCTGGCTGTAGCTATTGCCACCGCTCAGTAAATTTAAAAACTCGAATGGCTGCACCTGCATAGCTGGGCTGGTGGGTGCGCCTAAATTGCCAATGTGCTGGTGGTTTTCTAACTCCACACGTAATTCATCAAGGGCGGCGGCTATTTTATCGCCTAGAACGCTTGGCTCTAATGCCGAATCTTCGCCCAAATCAATTTTAGGGCTGTTCACCACCACACTGGTGTGCGCGTTCACAATAACCTTGCCGCCATCCGGCGGCACATCAATGGTTAAGGTATGGCTTTCTCGGTCATACTCTACGCTGGTGCCGTCTTCAAAATCATTGCGGCGTTTGTTTTTAGTAGTTACTTTGGGTTTGGTTACGTTTGAGTAAAAGCTGCCTAAAATATAACCGGTTTCCACGCCGCTTGGTAAGAATAAGCAAATCACTTGCTCTCGAATGTCCGGCATCCAGTAGTCTTGGTTTTTGCTTGTGTTACGCACAATAATTGGCAAGTCGTAGGATACCAGGCCGTTTTTGTCCTGAAATTGGACGCGAGCTGTGCCGTTTTCGTCATTCGTGCTAACGACTATTCCGACACGGATTAATTGCCCAACCAGGCTTTGAAGCTGGTTAATCGCCTTTTCGTTAAGCACCTTAATACCCCTCCAATACGCGGCGCATATCCAGCTTGGTTGTGTAACCGCCGCTAATGCTGTGATTTGCTTTTTCGATTAAATACTTGCCACTGTAATTGCCAAAACCACTTAACGTAACGGTCACACCGGCCAGCATATTAATGTCACCTACCAATGTGAAATTGGCTTTTACTTCGTGTTTATTGCGTTTGCGCAATGCCGCTTTTGCGATTCGCTCCGCTTCTCCAAATGACTCTGCACGCTGGGTAATTGTAAAGCTCATTCCATCAGCTACGTTTGGCGCTTCAAATGTCTTTTCAATATTCGTTTCAGTCTTCGCATCATAATAGGAGACGGTGCATTCTTTGTAAAGATCGAATGCTTGAGATTCAAAAGACCAGCTAAGAATGTTGTGTGTACCCAACACCAATTCGGCAATGGGTTCTTTGTCTTCAAACTTTTGTTGCTCAAATACCGCAAGCTGCCGGTCGGTTACTTTTAGGCTTAAGCCCGCTTCTTCACACAGTCGGTGCAAAAAGGCCAAGTCCGATTCTTCGCTTTGATCTACCCGGTCATATTGCGGATCAAGATCAACTTCATAAATAACTGCGAGCCCACCGGTTGCGCCTACCTCGTCAACAATGGTAGATAAATCGACACCTTCCCAGGCTTTTGTTTTTGCCTGGCGGCGAATCGTTTTATTGATCGGGATCGACACGCCTTTCATTTGCATGGTTCGCGGTGGGCCGCCAGCGGTTAATTCGTCAATCGTAAACCGGCCGCAATATAACTCGCCAAAACCTTCATCAATAATCGTGGCCGCAATCGTATCACCCTTGCCCGGAAACCATGCACCAATCCACAAACCTTGATTGTCTTTTAGGCTGACGGTTATGTCATCGGCCTTGCCGTCTTCGTTGTCGCTATAGTCGAATGATATAAAATCACCGGCCACGTCTTGACTAATATCCGTGCCTTCATATTCAAGTTTTAAACACGTGCGTCTGGCTTGCATGGGCTAGCGTCTCCAAGGCGGTAAGTTGCGGCTGTCTTTAGTGGTTTGCGCAATCTCCGGGATCGACAAAACCACACCGCTTGGAAAAAGCACCCGCGATTGCTCGCGCCAATTATCCTCGATCAGCACGTCCACAAACTTTTCTGAGCCATACATTTTAAGGCTAATAATATCCCAGGTGTCACCCTGGCTTGTGGTGTAGGTTTTAGGCATAGCTTAACCGCCTTTCTTGGTTCATGGCTTTTTTAAGTTGATCGATCATATCATCTGCACCAGCGGCGGCCCCATTTCTAGCTTGCTGTTCGACATTGCCACCCGCACCATTGCCAACTGTAATATGTTGGGTAAGACTGAGAGTGACGCCAGACGATCCACCCGCGCCAGCTCCGTTATTGGTCATGGTGCGGTTTAATTGACCAGTTGCGGTATCGAGTGTGGCATTTAGGTTTGGATCATTTCGGAAAGCATCGGCTACACCTCCAAGGCCGACCATATCCATACCTTTGCCAAACATATTTTTGAATGGGGCCATTACATCGGTTACGCCAACTTTGTTCATACCATCGCCAAGTGTCGTCAAGATGGCCTGGCCGGACTTGGTAAGCTCCGACAATGGCCCAATTTTAGCATCTGAAAATGGTAGGTATTTGCGCACAGCGGATAACGCACCTTTGATGGCTTTGATCGGCGCACCAATCGCGGCTCTAATGCCAGCGGCCATCGTTTCTAAAATCTTTTTGCCTGAGCTGAATAGGCTAAACCCACTTAGCCAGCTTGTTAAGCCTGTAAACCCGGCCATCATCCAAGATAGTGGGTTAAACGCCATCACCAACGCTTTCATTTTCTGCCAGGCTGCACCAAAAAAGGCCGTGACCTTATCCCAGTTTTTATAAAGTGCCACACCGGCGGCGATTAAAGCGCCAACGGCTACAATAATTAGGCCAATTGGGTTAGCGGTTAACGCCGCATTCCATAGCCATTGGGCGGCGGTAACGACTTTCATTTTGATAGCCGCTGCGGTTTGCGCAAACGACAAAGCTTTTGTATGTAAAGTCGCAATCGCCAGTGATGCTTGCAAGGTGCGCAAAGCCACAACGCCTGTTAGCCACGCACCGCGAATAAACGTAAACGCATAAGCCCCGGCAATCGCGGCAATTTTAAACGCGATTAAGGCGGCGGTGCCCATGACAATAACTTTGGTTAAGAATGGAAACTTTTCAGCCCCAGCACCAATTATGCCAAACACTTTTGCCATCGCGTCCGCTAAAGTCGCAAGGGGCGGCAAAAGCACGCTACCAATCGTGATACCGATTGATTCTGTAGCGGATGCTAGGCGCTTCATTGCACCGGCGGCGGTTTCGTTTTGCTTGTTTGCCACTCGTGTGGCGCTACCAACTTCGGTTAGTTTTTCGGCGTAAGCTTGTAAGTTACCTGATCCCGCTTGACCAAGTAAGACTGTCGCGGCGCTGGCGGCTTCTAATCCAAACACCGAGCTGGTCATTTCGGCCCGTGTGGCGTTACCAAAGCTCGCCATTGCCTTGTTCATGTCAGCCAAAATATCTGGCACCGCTCGTAAGTTGCCGGACGCATCCTGGGTTTGCACGCCGAGTTCTTCTAATACGGACGCGGCTTTTCCAGCCGGGGCCGCTAGTCTGCTGATAACGGTTCTTAAAGATGTACCGGCTTTACTCCCTTGTATGCCTGCATCGCCGAGCTTACCAACCATTGCTGATGCTTGCTCAATACTTATGCCAGTAGCTGCCGCAATCGGTGCGACATACTTCATCGACTCACCAAGCATACTTAAACTGGTGTTGGATGACGTAAATGTATTAGTCATTACATCGCCAAGCCGCCCCATTTCCGAAGCTTCCATATTAAAACCGGATAGAATGTTAGAGGCAATATCGGCGGCTGAACCTAGGTCGATTGCGCCGGCGCTGGCTAAATCCAACATACCAGGCATGGCCGCTATAGTTTGTTCGGTGTTAAACCCAGCCATCGCTAAAAATTGCATACCGTCAGCGGCTTGGCTGGCCGACCAGTTAGTTGTTGCGCCCAGGTTTCTTGCGGTTTTTGTTAGGCTTTTGAGTTCGGCATCACTGGCGCGAGAAACTGCGCCGACCTTTGCCATCGATTGCTCAAATTCCATCGCCACTTTAATAGGCGCACCCAAGGCGGCAGCAAGTGCCACCGTGTCAAATAGCTGGCCGCGCAATTGACCGCGTTTCGCAATATTAGCGTCACGTGCCGCCATTGCGCTTTGCAAATTGGCTTGGGCTTTTCTGGCTTTTTCGGCTGAGGCGGCCAGGTCTTTTTGACGACGCACCAAGTCAGCCGTGCTTTGTCCGGTCGTGCCCATTGTGCGGTTAAGCTGAATTAACTCCGTGCGCTTTTCGGTTAGCTTGCCTTTAAGCTGTGAGGCTTGGCGTTTCGCTTTCTCAAATTCGCGGGTCAGTTCTTTGCTTGGGTTGGTTGTGTTTTGAATTTCGCGTGCGAGTTTTGATACCCGCTCGCGGGCCTGCATGTATTCGCGGGAATTATTGGCAACGGCTGTGCGCAATTTAACCAGCGAGCTGATAGCAGACTGCTGCTTGTTAAGCTGCCCGATTTTACTGTTGAGTTCGCCTAATGATCCGGTTGCAGAGGACATGGTTTTGGCGAAGTTACCCGCCATTTGAGCGCCTAGCTTAAAAGCAATTTCATAGGTGCGTGCCATCTATTTCACTTCCTTTTTTTAGCGGCCTTGCGCTCGTTTTCGACTTTCTCAACCGTCTCGATCCATTCCAATATCTCGGACATGGTTAGGCTCATCCAGTATTCAATTGATGTATTTGTATCCGCTCTGGCGAGCGACAAGCAAGCCGCCCTGAACGTGTGCCCAGGGTCGGCAACATGAAGCCCTAAGTTAGCAAAAAATTGCTAACCGCCTGCGTCACTTTCATGTACTCTTTGGCTGGTAGGGCTTCAAAAAATTCTTGGGGCATCTTTGATGCGTGTGCGGCCACGTATTCGCAAAAGGTCATATCCGCTGCGGGTACTGGCGAGAAGTTACCTTCACCGGCCCATTGGCGTTTGATAACGCTCATATCTTTACCGGTCAAGCTATCAAGGTTCAAATCGATATGCTTATATTCTTTCTCTTCAAACTTTACTGGTTTATCAAATTCGTGTTTCATTTTTTTGGCTCCTTGGTAAACCACCAAGCACCAAGCCTGGTGGTTTCATTTTTACATGCCGAGATCGTCACGCACTGAGGCTAGATAATCCACGCCGTTAACAACATACTTAAAGTTGTACTTGTCAATTTCAATGCGATCAATGTTATCAATCACGATTTTCAGGTACGTTAATTCAAACTCGTTTTCGCTATCAGTGGTTGAACCCACCTCTAACGAACCAAGCCCTGTACGCTTTGGAATTGCGCGCATCGCAACACGAACCGGCACGGTCAAATAATTGCCGTTGGCCGCATCGTAAACTTGCTGTGATCCACGAAATTCAAGCGCATGTGACTTTTGAGCCGACAAACGCATTCCGTCATCCGTAATGGTGCGGAATGTGATCGTTGAAGTCATGCTGCCAAAGTGGCCCAAAATAGGGCTGTCCACTTCACCCGCGATACCGGCACCTGATACGGTGTCTGTCATGGCTTCAATGTCTGGCAACTCGACTGTGGCGACGCCCGCCAAGGCGCCTCCTTCTAGGTATGCGCGGTAGTTAATCAAGCGCTCTGGTACTGGATTGCTCATGGTTTACACCCCTTATCCGAATAGTGATTGCAAGTAAGATGGATCGTATTCAAGAATAAAATCAATCTCGCGGTTCGGCGACGGCGGCGTTAAGTACACGTGGAAACGTGCGATGCCGTCCATTAAATCTGTGCTTGGGTTTTCTTCTGGCAAAAACTCAACCCGCGCGCCTAATAGATAGCCCTGCGCAACCAAGCCATTTAGCCAGATATTTGCTGAGTCTACTACTGTTTGCACCTGGCGCTTGTTTAACGGATAGTCTAAACGCTGCCAAAATGTTAGCGTCAAAGTGTTACCCACCCAGTTAAACATGCGGCGAATCGCTAAGAATGAATCTTTAGGGTCGGTGTTAGCCGGGTAAGCCGCTGTGCGATTGCCCCAAGCCTTCCAGCCGCCGACAAAGTTAAACGCCGTCACTACACCTTCACCGTTTAGGTAAGCGGCTGAGTCTGGGCCTAACCAAACTTCTTCACCACCGGCCAAAACCGCTGAGTCCATCTGCAAGCCTTTGTTTGATGGGCTGGTATATGGAATGTCGGAATTATCCGCATCAGTGCGGCAAATCAAACCGGCCAACTGTGTTGATAAATGATATTCATCATCACCTAGTTTTACTTTAGGCCAGCAAACCACCTGCAAAGGATCAACAACATTGTTGTTGTTTTTCCATGCGGCCACGTCTGCATAATTATCAACCGTACCAGTTGGCACGTCCGACAATGAAATGGCTTTAAAGTGGCTGTTAATGTTGCTTGCTTTGGCTTTCATAACCGCTGCAACAGCCGAATCGGTACTGAACTTAGGCGCTAAAATTTGACCAGGGATCAAACGGAAACGCGGGAAAATCTCATTAACCAATTCTAAACCAGTTGCCGCACCTGTGATCGCATCAATGCCGCCGATAATATCGGCTGCAACCACTAAACTTGGGTCTAGGTGGTCATAATCAATGGTAAGTGCCGTTGTCGCGGTTGGAATTGTGCCATCTGGTAAGCGGTTAACAATCGCCATGCCAGCCGTGTTATAGGTTACCGTGTAGTCGGTTTCGGCTACATAGGCGGTCAAGCCGTCATCTGATTTAACCACTACGCTGCCTTTTAGCACGCCTGAGTTAACCAGCGTTACTTTATCATCCGCCAGCGTGGCCGGTTCGGCGGTTACGCTTGCTTTATGTGTGGCTGGATCAAGCACGTTTATTAAAACAACCGGCGCAACCGCGAAAAGGGCAAAGTGTGATTTCATAAACTCGCAAAGCGTGTAATCAAAATCATTAATAAAGCCCATAGCCGCAACGGCTTCCGCATAAGTATAAGCCAAAACTGGCTTGTTTACGTTCGCGGCTGGATCAGCGGTTAAGTTTACCGGTGCTGTACCAAATACTACTGGCAAGCCAGCCGATACATTAACAGGCGGTAAAATGGAGGTGGGCACCTCACTGACATAAACTCCGTGTTTATAAGCCATCGTTACTCTCCTTTAGCAAAGGTTTTTGAAAGTTCTGCGTACCGGCTGGCAACAACGCTTGAGGAATCTTGCAGTTTTTGCTCGGTTTCCGCTAGCTTCGATACTGGCACGATAAGCGATTTAATCGCTGGGTTAGCCTCAATAAGCTTTGCTACATGAGGCATCATAGCACCGTTTTTAAATACGGTGTAACGCGATAATTTACCGCCTGGTAAATTAGGCCCTACATAAATAGCGGGTTCAACCGCTTTTAAGTCGGTGGTTGTTTTAGTGGTTCGGGTTTTTTTGATACTCATAGCCCTGTCACTCCTTCATCGGGTATTTCTAGTGGGGTTGCGATTGTCCATTGAGTGGTGGCTTCAAGCACCCACTCTGGGTAAGGCTGATCATCGAATAGCTCCCAGTCAAAAGGCAGCTCCATGCGATAACGCTTTTCAAGTGTCGGGCTTTCCATTAAGCCTTTACGAATAAGACTTAGAACCTGCAAGCCATATTCAAAGCCGTCAAACTCTTCGGAAAAACACCCAACCAAAAGCTTTACCGTTACGCGGGTAAACCCATCGCTTCCAGTCGTGCCCTGGCCGGGCCGAACAATCAAATAAGGAAAGTCTGATTGCTGATTGCTGCGCTTAGGCGCTAAATAACCATTCACCACAGTCGGAGGTCTATCTGGCTGATCCTTTTTATCGGATTTAAGCCGCAAGTTTTCGACTATGGTTTCCAGTCGTTCACGAATAGCGCGTGTCAATTCAGTCTCAATCATTTAAAATCAGCTCCATCTAAAATGCGTTTGATTTCGTGATCAAGTCGAACATCCATTGTTTTTCTAGCCTCAATACTCACAAAATCAACAACGGTTTTATTGCCGATCATTTGCGGTACAGATGGCCCAAACAACTGGCGAATAGGCAAACGCCTACCGCCAACACGCTCAAACACACGAACACTGCCACCCACGCGAGCAACAAAAGCGCGGTTCATACCTTGCTTTGATCCTTTGCGAACCGACACACGGATAGGCGACCGGCGCTTACCGTTTACGGTTTTGGGTGCAACACTAAATGCCGACAATGGCAAGCTTCGGCCAGTTGATCTAACCTCGCCTTCTAACTGGTTTGGTTTGGATCGTGTAAGTCGAATAGTCTGGCGAACATCGCGTGCCCTCACAGTATATTCTTCTCGCACTTTTTTAACCGCATTAGACCGCGCATTTTCAAGGGATCGATTTAAAGCACGAGATAAAGCTTTTGGTGCGGCACCGCTTAAGCCGTGCAACATCCGATTTGCTCTCTCTATGTGCGATTCATCTACTGATATTAAACGCGTGCTCATGTGTCATTCGCTCCAATCGTGATTTCTAGCATACCGTCATTTTCTGCTACATCATCCACAATAAAGCGCTTTCCGTCTAAGAAAAACAACTCACCGCGAATAGGTGATTGAGGTAAATCAGCCAATGCAACATAAATAACTTTTTGCGCTAAGTTGACACCCTCCGCAAACTCAGCATAAGTCTGAGCATTACGTTCTTTGAGAATGTCACTATCAATCATGCAATCTACCAATTCGCCGTTAATATCGTGCTGATCCGCAAACTCAAGCGGGTTAATAAAAACCTGCTTAATGTCTTTGGCTACAGCATCCTTAAAACGGCTCATGGCTTAACGCTTACCTTGGTTAGAATTATTTGATTTAGCCGGTTCTTTCTTTTGATCGTCTGATTCAACTTTTACGTTTACCGCAATAGCCAAACCATCCTTAATCAATTCAGCCGCAACCTTGTCATCAAAACCTTCCGTCTTGCCCGCACGATATTCCGTGCGGCCAAGTTGTGTGTTTTTAACAAACTTGACCTGCTTCATATAAACCCCCTTACGCCAATACGTCTAAGACGTAGAAGCCATCAACTTGGTTAATGATAGGCAAAGGCTTAGACTTCATCTGCACCACACGACCGGCTGGGTTTTTGCGCTGAGTCCAAGATACAGGCACACGCGGTAAAGCGAATGAGCCTTTATCTACATCAACCACACAACCATACGCCATCGTTGTACGTGCATTTGGCGAGCCTAGCAATACAGACTTAGCTGGCACCATTGGCACTTCTAAACCGCTATCTTCGTCAATATACCATTCATCGTACGACCACAAATCAAGACCTGAATCTTTTAAATAGCCCCAGTAAGTTACGCCGTTTGGCAAGTTTTGTGGGTCAATCGCACCCATATCAATGCGGCGGCTGTCTAGCTTAGAGCTAAAAGACGTGTTAGACAACAAAGCTTCGATAGCATCTGTGCCCAAAATCGCATCTTGTGGCGTCACACCTGAAGACTGAATCACCTTACGGCGATAAGTGCGGAAATTAGCCATTGGATCGCTGGTTGCTTCATCCCAACGTGCGCCAGCGGCTAAAGCCGTGTAAGGCTGATCGCCAGCCGCAGCCGGCCAAAACTGAATAACTTGCTCATCGTAGCCTTCGCCAGAAACCGTGACCTGACCTTTAAACAAAGCTTCGGCACACATAGCTTCTTCGCGGCGTGTGATAAGCTCATCCAGCTCACCCATATCACGGCCAAGCTGTTCAGCGGCGCGTTCGTCTGGCGACATAGAGCCGGTAATACCTTCGCCAGCCATACGCTTAAGCATGTCTTCGGCGGTGGTGATCATGTCCGGTGACACTTCCGGCGCTTCAAAAGTTTCTGTACGATAACCTAAATGCTCAACGGTTTTACCGCCAATTTTAGGGTGAACAAAAGGTGCAATGCGGCGCTTGCCTTTACGAATATCAATATCGATTTTCGCAGTATCAAAAGCACGCACGTTTGAAAAATAACGATCTTTCAAAAACGTATTAGCGGACTTTGGTTCATCAAGCATCGCAAGCATGGTGCGAGTATCAAACATATCCATTTTTAGTTACCCCCAATTAAGCTGTAACAGCCGATTTAAAGAAAATTCCGATATTGCGAGCCGCTGTGCGGTGCGTATCAGCCGTGTCGGTGCCGCCAAATACTAGCTTGGCTTCGTTAAACTCACCAGTATAGTAAACGGGTGCGGTAACATCTGCGCTGGTTGCGTCTACCGATTCGGCCAAAACAGCATAAATGCCTTGACTACCATCAACTGCGGCGCTATCAACTGTTTTCAATTTACCACCGGTGGTGATTTTACCAAGCACGGTTCCGCGTGCCAAAACGCCAGCACCAGAAACTACAATTTCTGAATCGGCTACAACAGGCTGCACATGACCAGCGAATAAATCGTCTGGTGTAAAGCTTGTTTCTTCTTTTACTAAAGACATTTTACTATCTCCTTCCTAAATTAAACTTTACGGCGATTGGCGTTAAAGCCTTTCTTAGCCGCTGCGGTTACGCGTTCCAAAGCTTCTTTTTCGGCTTCGGCCTTAGAATCTGCACCAGCTGGCGTTGGCAGAACTCCATTATCGGCGGCACCATTTAACTGGCTAGCGTCCGATTGGCGATTGTTCAAAAAGTTAGCCTTGGTTGCTTTTTCAGCCTTCACGATTTCAACCGCTAACGCTTCCGCTGTCATGCCGGTTTCAAATTTCGCTTTAGCCACAATTTCATCGTGACCTGGCATCGCCATAGCTTCGATTGATTGAATACGTGAGCGTTCAGCTTTTACGCCTTCTGCTTCACCTTCCGCTTTGCCCAGCTCGATTACCTGAGCGTAAAGCTCTGGATGGTCGGCTTTCAGTTTTTCAAGATTCATAGGGTCGTTCTCCTTTTCGATCTTGGGTTTTTGACTCCCAGCCGACTGGCTGGACTCTGGTTGCTCGGTTTGTTTCGGTTTGGGTTCAGGCACTTTAGCCCAAGCCGATGGAATTTTATTAAACTTGCTAACATCAAAAGATTGATTGTTAACTACTAGCTGTCCGTCCTGCAAGCAAGCCGCGATTTTTAATCCTTGCTCCACTTCATCGGCGAAGCCTAGTTCAACGGCATCATCTGCGGTTAGCCATGTTTCTGCGTCCATAATGTCAATAATACGTTCGTTATCAAGACCGGTTTTTTCGCTATAAGCGGCCATCATGGTGTCGCGAATTTTATCAAGCATATCGGCGGCCTTTCTAAAGTCTTTTGACTCGCCGCCGGTAAAGGTGCCTGGGTTATGGATCATCATCATGGCATTGCTTGGCATAATAACCTTACCGGCCATCGCAATAACACTTGCCGCGCTTGCTGCCAGACCATCAATGTAAATTTCAATTTCTGCAGAATGACGCTTAAGACCAGATAAAATTGCCTGAGCGGTAAATACTGACCCACCGCCGCTGTTAATTTTAACCCGAATCACTTTAGATGTGATTGCTTTTAATTCCCGCGCAAAATCAGCGCTTGAAACATCGGCCCATTCGCCAATTTCGCCATAAATTAAAAGTTCGGATACGTCATTGTCGTTCGCCGCCGCTTTAATTTCCCAAAACTTCATTAGCTTTCATCCTCGTTTTCATCACCAGGCCTGGTGGTTGCTTGATTAAGATTTTCTGCCAAACCGCCATCACGGCGCTTTTGTTCTTCTTTCACACGTACCGGGTGAATAATTTCCCAACTCATCCCGGTTAACTCAGCCGCTTCACGCTCGCGGGTGCTAAATTCTTCTTCAACACGCACACGCGCCGCGTTTGCTTCTTTCAATGGGTCAAGCTGTCCTTGCGTTGGACCGTACCATTCTGCACGACACCACGCCGCACGCACCGCTTCATCTTCAAAAAACCCTGGTGCATCAATGCGACCTTTTGCGACCGCCTCAGATAACCATTCTTCATAGATCGGCTGGCAGAATGTTTGAGTTAACCAAGTGCGGCGCATTCTGAACATTTTCCAAGCTTCCAGCAACGCCGCGCGGCTGGCTGAATAACTAGCGGTAAAGTGTTTAATCAAAAGCTCATAAGGCAATTCAAGTGCCGCACCCACTTGCCGACAAATAGAAGTCACGAAACCATCAAACGCGGTATTCGCACGCCCTGGGTTGGCAATGGTCACATCTTCGCCTTCTCCAAGGCCAACAATGGCACCATTGCCAAGCTCGTAACTATCCGGGTCGTCTGAATCAACTTGTTCATGAAACGGCACAGATTCGCCAAGCGGGGTATCGGGCGTGTTGGATTTAACAAACACGGTAAACATGCCAGAAACCACAGCGGCCATCAATTCCGCATCGGTATAGCGGCCAAGCTGTTTAAGTGTTTCGATAACAGGTGATAATAAAGGCGCGGCGCGGCGTTGGCCTGGGCGCTCTAAATCTTGAATCAAGTGCAACACATTGCGGCGGCCAGTAATTTCGCCAAAAGCTGGAATGCGTGACCATGTGTTTTTAATGGATTTTTTCATATCAGCCGTGCCAGGGTGGTATTTGGCAATGTGATAAGCGATAGGCTCACCCCAATCGCCAACCTCGACACCCGCTAAAATATCTTTGTCTTTTGGTTTTGGCTTCGGATCACAAACCCGATCACCTTCAACCAATGAAACTCGCAAGTCGTAAATTGAACCTTTGCGCTGGACAACCGGCAGCACCGCAAAAACATCACCATTAATCATGGATGACAGCAAAGCGAGTGATTGCATTTGACCGAATGTTAATAGCCTGGCTGCGTCACAATCCTGCGTGCCAGCCCACAAGTTCCACTCGCGCTCAACGTCTTTTTCCCATTGATCCGCGACTTGCTCGGTAATGCCTAAATATTCATAGTCTATGGTGGGGTTAAGTTTTAAACCAGAGCCAACCACATTGGTGCGGATCGTTTTTAAGGCGCCAGTAGCAATGGGCGTGCCCATAAACAAATCACGGCTTCGTTCACGCAAGGTTTCTAAGTTTTCGATAATATCCGCGTCAGCGTCAGCGCCTTTGCTGATCCAACCGAGTAATGATTTTTTACGCTTAGATGCGCCGTGCCGATCATAGCCAGACGCTTGCACAGATTGGAGGGCGTTCAGTTTTACGCGTGCCATTTCGCGGCGCAAGGCCTTTTCAGGATTAACAGATCGATAGAGTTTATCTAAAATACTCATAAATCCCTCGGTATAATGCGCATTACTCTAGCGCCGGGTTTGCGGCCTGATTCTAGCCT
>JACUUF010000071.1 GCA_014859465.1 Methyloprofundus sp. | reverse complement strand
GCCTTTGTTGCAACGAGTTCAGATGATGAATGGGATGAGTTCTAAGGGCTGATTGGCGCGTATTTTTTACACTTTTAATTTAACTAAAACTAAATAGGGTGGGCAGGACTTAGGCAGGAGGCATTCGTTAACTATCTATACTTGATAAGGCGTGCAATAATTTTAGCTATTGCTGTGTCTGACGAAAATTCAAGTTATTAAAGTCCGGCTTATTTATTTGCAATAATTTTGTCATTGATCTTGATCGTTGTAAAAGAGCAATTTTGTAAACCGTATATTTCACAAGGCGAAATATACAGCTAAAGATTAGGAAGTGAATATGGCTAACGACGCTATAAGTAATCAATTGAATATGAGCGCACAGTATTTGACTTTTGATTTAGCGGGAGAAATGTATGGCGTCGAAATCTTGAAAGTGCAAGAAATTCGAGGCTGGGAGAAGGTGCGTAATATTCCTAATGCGCCTGATTATATTAAAGGAGCGCTAAATTTACGTGGGGAAGTTGTTCCTATTATTGATTTGCGCATACGTTTTGCAATGGAAAATAGGGAGTTCACCCCCGTTACCGTGGTGATTGTTTTGTGTGTTAAATCTGAGCAAGGCACTAATGTTATTGGTGTTGTTGCTGATGCTGTTGCTGATGTTTTAGATATTAAATTAGCCGATATAAAAGAAAAACCAAATTTAGGTAGCAAAATTGATACACGCTTTATGCGCGGTATTTATGTGTATAAACAAAATATGATTATGCTCTTAGATGTTGATAAATTGCTTAATCCTGATGAGTTTGAAGGCTTACCAGGATTATTATGAGTGTCAGGGTTGTCGCTATTATTAATCAAAAAGGCGGGGTTGGTAAAACAACAACCTCGACGAATCTCACGCATGCTTTAGCTAAAAAAGGCTATAAAGTAACGGTTATTGATTTAGATCCACAAGGTCATTTGGCCGTTTCTTTTGGAGTAACCTCTTCTAAGATTAGTGGTATTGATGCCGTGATGTTAGATGAAAAACATATTGAGCAACAAATGATTGCAGTACGCGATAACTTGCAACTCATTGTTGCCGGACCAAGATTGCAAGAGATTGAACAGTTGACTGAGGGTGGTGCCAAACGTGGCGATTTGTTGCGTAAAGCCTTGCATGAGAATTTACAAGATCAAGATTTTGTTTTTGTTGATTGCCCGCCCTCGTCAGGGGTATTAGTCGCGAATGCATTATTTGCTGCAGATGAAATTTTAATTCCGATGACCAGTGATTTTTTGGCGCTACAAGGTTTGTCGCACTTAGTGGGCACCTTAAAACGATTTGAACAGGCATTAAAGAAAAAATATAAAATTTCTTTGGTGATGTCTCGATATGTCACAACACGACGTATTTCTAAAGAAGTTTTAAATACAATGTTAAAGCATTTTCCCGGTCAAGTGCTCGCGACCGTTATTCGAGAAGCTTCGGTACTAGCGGAATGCCCTAGTTTTGGTAAAACAATTTTAGAGTACCGACCTGGCAGTCGGTCAGCACGAGATTTTCGTGACTTAGCGGATGCTTTTCTTGCAGGTAAGGTAATGTAAATGACGACAAAAAATAATGATAGCTTAATTGGTTTTGATCCCCTTGCTTGGATCAGTGACGATCATGAAACGCCTGAGCAAGACGACTATTCGCTGGAGCAGAGGGATCAGAGTGACGGTGCTATAGTTGATGAGCTAGAGCCTGAAATCTTAGCTACAAAAGTAAGCCATCAAGAGTCATTAATTGAGCCGGAAATTAATGAACAGATAGATAATTCAAAAATCATTTTAGACGCTACGCTAACTATTAATACGGTGCAGGAATTACACGGTAAATTAGTACAAGCTTTGCAGGATAATGATAGCTTAGAAATTGATGCTGCGAATGTTAAGAGTATTGATACCGCGAGTTTGCAATTGCTAGTCATTTTAAAGCAGGAGGCTTTTAAGTTAGGCAAAGATATTGTTTTTGATTTTCCTTCAGATAAGTTTATAGAGGCCGCTGAATTGCTAGGTATCGATAATATGTTAGGCGTTGATCAGTCCGCGGCTGGATTTTTCTGAGCATATTTCAAGGCAAAGGAAGGGTAAATGACAATGCAAAAGCAACGTGAATTTGAATATACCAGGGCAGATTTTGAGGTACTAAGAGCCATATCCAATAGTCATTCTGGGATTATTGTTACAGATGATAAGTTTGATATGTTTTATTCTCGCTTATCAAAACGTGTAAGACTGTTAGGTCTAAAAAATTTTCAGGCATATTGTCAGTATCTGCAAAATAACGAAGAGACTGAGTTTACCGAGTTTATTAATGCGATTACGACAAATTTAACGGCTTTCTTTCGTGAGAATCATCATTTTGAGTATGTGAAAAATACTATTATTCCTGAGTTACTAAAACGTAATCATGCGCATCGAGAGATTAAAGTATGGTCTGCAGGCTGTTCTACAGGAGAAGAGCCTTACTCTATCGCTATGACTTTATTGGAAAATATTCCTACGCAATGGAGTGTGAAGATTTTAGCGACAGATTTAGATACTCATGTTTTACAAACAGCTGCCAACGGTATTTATGGTGATGATCGAGTCAGTGGGTTATCAAAAGAGCGCTTAAAAAGATGGTTTAAAAAGGGCAGTGGCGGCAATGCAAACAAAGTAAAAGTTAAACCTGAACTACAAGACTGTGTTCGTTTTAAACAACTTAACTTAATGAATGAATGGCCGATGAAAGGTTATTTTGATTTTATCTTTTGTCGTAATGTGATTATTTATTTTGACCGAGATACCAAAGAAAAATTAGTTAATCGCTATAGCGACTTATTGGTCACAGGCTCGCATTTATTAATAGGGCATTCGGAGTCTTTACATCAAATCGAGACAGATTTTGATTTAATAGGACATACTATTTACCGAAAAATGAGATAAAAATCACAGAATATGCATAAGAATATACGACCTGCTTCAGTTGAAGGGTTTGAGGCAATAAAGCGTTACTGGGATAGACAGAATGAGATAATCGCGGCTAAATTATTACCAGGCGAGTACTACGTGACCAAAGAGAATGAGCTTATTACCACTGTTTTAGGTTCTTGTATTTCAGCCTGTATACGTGACCCTATATCTGGCATAGGAGGGATGAATCATTTTATGCTGCCTGAAACAAGCAAGGCACGTTTGCAGGCCGGTGATGAGGCAGTTGTTGGTAATGCCGCACGCTATGGTAATTATGCCATGGAGCACTTAATTAATATCATCTTATCTAATGGTGGTAAGCGCAAAAATCTTGAAGTTAAGTTATTTGGTGGTGGCAAAATTATCCCAACAATGAGTGATGTCGGCGCAAGAAACATACAGTTTGTATTAGACTATATAGATGCTGAAGCTTTGCGCCTGCTTGCCCAAGATTTGGGGGATATTTATCCGCGTAAAGTTAATTTTTATCCTATGACGGGTAAAGTTAGAATGAAAAAAATTCGAGATTTACATAATGAAACGTTAGTCATTAGAGAAACTCAGTACCGGAATAGTATTAAAGATATACCGGTTGAAAGTGACATTGAGTTATTTTAAGGAATCCTTATAAATGGAAAAAATACGCTTATTAATTATTGATGATTCAGCGCTTATTCGTACTATGTTGACCAAAATATTTGAGTCTTCAGAGGCCATTGAAGTTGTTGGTACTGCTGCAGACCCTATTATTGCTAGAGATAAAATTAAGAGACTAAAGCCTGATGTTTTAACCTTAGATATTGAAATGCCACGTATGGATGGGCTCACTTTTTTGCGTAATTTAATGCGCTTAAGGCCTATGCCGGTTGTCATGATTTCTACTTTAACAGAGAAGGGCGCAGAAGTGACTCTAGAGGCGCTGGCTATTGGTGCAGTGGATTTTGTTGCCAAGCCTAAAGTCGATGTAGCGGATACATTGAATGCCTATGCCGAAGATTTAATAGAAAAAGTTAAAGCCGCAGCTAAAGCAAATATACGCTCTGAGTCGAATCTAGTAAGTCATCAAAAGCACTCTATGCAAGCTGCTGATATGACTGAGAAATTAAGTGTGGATGCTGTTATACAAGCTGCTGCGCCGAAAAAACATTTTGCTACAACAGAAAAGATTATTGCTTTAGGCTCTTCAACTGGCGGAACAGAAGCTGTTAAGGCTGTTGTAAAAGGGTTGCCGAGAACCACGCCTGCTATTGTCATTGCGCAGCATTTACCTATTGCCTTTAGCGCATCATTTGCCAATCATGTTGATAAAGCCTCAGAAATGCAGGCTTGTGTGGCTGAAGAAGGTCAAGTCATTAGGCCTGGACATATTTATATAGCACCAGGTGATAAACACTTGTTAGTTGTTAGAAGTGGTGCACGTTATGTCTGCCAGTTAAATGATGGTCCTCCCGTTAATAGACATAAACCTTCTGTCGACGTCATGTTTCGTTCGGTTGCGCAAAATGTTGGCGCTAATGCTATTGGTGTCATGCTCACGGGTATGGGCGCTGATGGCGCAATTGCCATGAAAGAAATGCGTGATGCAGGGGCAATTAATATCATTCAAGATCAAGCTAGTAGTGTTGTATGGGGTATGCCTGGCGAAGCTTATCGTCAAGGTGCAGCCCATTATGTAAAGCCTCTTGAGCAAGTTGCGGCACAAATACTTGCGTTGGTTAAAAAATCTGGGAATTAATATGTCTTACTTTCTAAAAAAAATCATTTGGCCTTGCTTACTCACAACAAGTACCTTGTTTTTGCCGCTATTTTTTTCAATAGAGACTCTGTATTGGATTGTTATTCCGAGTTTATTTGGACTTTGGAGTGTCGTTGTTTATCAAACTCAGAAAGCTAGGTTTATAGAGGATCAAGAGCTTGAAAAAGCAAGCTCTTCTGTCGATGGAGCGGTTGATCGCTATTTATTGGAGCTACAGCACTGTACTGAGCAAGAGGTCATGGATTTTATCGGTGAATTAGAACAAGTAAAGCGCGTTGTTGCTGATGCTGTGTTAACTATGTCGAGTAGCTTTACTGAAATGCATAATCTTTCTGTTCAGCAAGCGAGTGCCATGCATTCATTAGTGAATAACTTAGACGGAACTTCTGCTGAACAGAACGGAAAAAAATCGATAAATTTTCAGCAGTTTGCCCAAGAAACTGATGGTGTTTTAGCTTATTTTATTGAACACATTTTAGAAGTTAGTAAACAAAGTATGGAAATGGTTGCTGTGGTTAGTGATGTCGATGAGCATATGCAGAAAATCGGTACATTATTAGCTGACGTCCAAGGGATTGCTGACCAAACAAATTTATTGGCGCTGAATGCGGCTATTGAAGCGGCAAGAGCCGGTGAGGCGGGGCGTGGTTTTGCAGTGGTTGCGGATGAAGTGAGGAATTTATCTAAGCATTCGGATAAATTTAGTGAAGAAATCAAGAAAGTAGTCGGTGAGTCACGGGCGAACATTAAGAATGCTAAACAAATGATTGAAAAAATGGCATCAAGAGATATGAATGTAGCCATTACGTCTAAATCGCATATTGATGAGATGATGAATGATATAGGCGCAATGAATGCGAATATCTCAGTGCAATTAACTCAGGTTTCGGGGCTTTCGGGGCAAATGGAGCAGGCCGTTGGTGGTGCTATTCGTGCCTTGCAGTTTGAAGATATGACACGTCAACAAATTGAATTTTTGCAAAGCAATGCGCATCATTTTCAGGTGCTAAGTGACGAAGTTAAAATTGGCTTAGGCAGTTTTAAAATGCCCGATAGTTCACTACAAAAAAATGAATTAGAAGCCGGGGTGCAGCGTTTTAAAGATATGCAGGCGCAATGGAAAATAAAAGTAAAGAAAGCAGTATCACAAAGCACAATGGAAGAAGGTGAGATTGATTTGTTTTAAGTACTCGCTGGAAATTATCTGAACACTTTTGTTTGGATTTTCACTTAGGGTAGGTAGCGCGTCTTTTTCCGACTCGTTACAGCGCGGAGTGAAACCCATCATTTTACGTGAGGATGATGGTTTTTATTTTGCGCCCAAAAAGCAAGCACTCCTTTCCACCCATTCTACAGAAATGTTAAATTAATGAATCTTTCAGGAATATGATATGACAGTTGAAGTTTATTTAGATAAAAGCAAAAATGAGTTACAAGTTAAGGTCTCTGGGCGTTTTGATTTTAGCGTGCACCAAGATTTTCGCACGCTATCAGAAGTGACTGCAAAGGGGGTTGGTTCGATTACTATTGATTTAGGCAGGACCGAGTATGTGGATAGTTCTGCTTTAGGCATGCTCTTAGTATTGCGTGATAAAGTAGGTAATCAACAAAATTCAATTAAAATTATCAACGCCCGTCCGGATGTTAAAAAAATCTTAACGATTGCTAACTTTGATAAATTATTTACAGTGCTTTAAAAAAAATCAACGTAGATGATTATCAGTAAAGACACAGCTCAAAAAAAGGCAAAAATTTTAATTGCCGACGATAACTGCTTGCAGCGTTTATTGTTAGCACAAATTTTTGAGCAAGCAGGTCATGAGGTTGTTCTGGCTGAAGATGGCGAAGAGGCGGTGCAACTTTTTATAAAAGAAATACCTGATCTGGTTGTTTTAGATATTTTCATGCCTAAAATGGATGGCATTGAAGTCGCGACTAGAATTCAGAAAGTCTCGGATGATAAGTATGTGCCGCTAGTTTTTATTACCGGTTCTAATAATGATGATCAATTGCAGCGTTGTATCGATGTAGGCGCAGATGATTTTGTTTATAAGCCCTTTAATGCTTTGGTATTAAGGGCTAAAGTGGATTCCTTGTTACGCGTTCAACAGCTTTATCAACAACAATATAGCCAAAAACAAAAGCTCTTAGAGTTTCAGCATCAAGTAGCTCAAGAGCAAGAAATTGCCATGACACTGTATAAAAATATTGTGCATACAGGGTTTTATGATACTCCTGAAGTTAAATACCTGCTGTCCCCGATGGCTTTATTTAATGGTGATATATTTTTAGTGGCTAAAACCCCGGGCAATCAACTTTATGCTTTGTTAGGGGATTTTACCGGTCATGGTTTGGCAGCATCTGTAGGTGCTGGGCCAGTGGCAGAAATTTTTTATGGTATGGCAGAAAAAGGTTTTGGTAGTACTGAAATTATTGTTGAAATTAATCGTAAAATGGACAAATTACTGCCGGTTAATATGTTTTTAGCGGCAACGATTGTGGTTTTTTTTCCTGATGCTAGAGTCATGAGTCTGATAACCTGTGGTCTACCCGATCATTATTTATTTAATCATAAGACTAAACAGTTACAGACTATTAGCTCCAAAAATTTACCGTTAGGCATTATTGAAAGTTTTGAGCCTCATGTGCAGAACCTACCCATTAGTAAAAACAGTTTTTTATATCTGTTTACCGATGGCGTTATTGAGGCAGAAAATACTCTAGGTAAGCAGTTTGATGCGCTAGGTGTGATTCATAGCATTGAAAACAATACCAATGGTTATGCCGCGGTTTTACATGCATTAGATGAGCATACCAAGGGGATGGGCCAGCAAGATGATATTACTTTTGTTGAATTAGACTGTAATATTGCAGATCCTAAATGGATGCAAGCAAAAACTACCTCAACCTACAAGCAATTAAAGGCGCTTTCTTGGAAGAGCTCTATAGAGTTCGATGCTGCTACTTTGCGATATATAAATCCGGTGCCGGTGGTCATTAATTCGATTATGGAAATTCAGGGTTTGATTGAGCATCGTGAAGCTATTTTTTTAATCGTCACTGAATTATTTGCTAATGCTTTAGATCACGGACTATTAGAATTAGACTCCAAAATGAAACAAACGTCTGCAGGCTTTATGCAATATTACAGAGTTCGCGAAGAGCGACTAGCGCAATTAAGTGATGGTTATATAAAGATGAGTTTTAATCATCAGCCTACCGATACTGGTGGAAAATTAGTCATTAGAATGCAGGATTCTGGACAAGGTTTTGATTTTTCAAATGTATCATCAGACTTAGAGCAGAATCAGCAAAACTTTGGGCGAGGAATAAGTCTCTTATTAAACTTATGTAAGGGAGTTGAATACAGCGGTAATGGTAATCGTGTGCAAGCAGTCTATGATTGGACTGTATAACAGTCAATGCGATGTTTTTTTATGGGCAAAAATGCTGGATTAATTAATGAATAAACCGAATCATGCAAAATCTAAATTCGTAGCAGTTGCCTCTATTGCGGCTGAGTTAAGTGAGGTTATGCATGTAGCTAAAGAAATTTCTTTGGCTGCAGCTAACGCTAAAGCGATTGCCTTTAGGGCGGGTGAAAAGGCCAAAGGTTTCCAGCCTATTACTGATTTTATTAATGAACTCGCTAAAGAAACGATTGAATTAGTGGATGATATTAATGAACATGCCTTATTGCTATATCAAATGACGGTCGATGAGCATCGTATGACTGATGCGTGTCGTGCTTTTGAAAAAGTAGCAATATTGGCTGAAGGTGCGCCTTATGCAAGTTCTTTGGATAAATCAGTGGCATTAGCTCAGCAGCGTATGCAGCTTTGTCGTGCTCAATTTAGAGCACATGTTAATCAACTTTTAGATCAACTTGAAGGGGTAATGCACCCGGCTCGCGCTGCACGCGTTATTGCGGCCAACTCAAGAATTGAAGCTTCGCAAGCTGGAGAGTACCTACAAAGTTTACAAGCCGTGGCAGAAAGTGTCGATAATGCGGCGCAAGTTATTCATGATAATGTACAGCGGTGTCGCAGCGCATTATCCATTCTTAATATTGCAGAATAGTTGCTAAAAAGGGCGTTATTTACTATGAAAATGACTAAAATTTACGATGGATCGTACCAATGGATTATGTATGGACGAGATGAAAATAAACCTGGCAATATTATTGATACCAATCAATATATTGTTAGAACGGCAAAGCGTTGTTTAATACTTGATCCAGGCGGTATAGAATTATTCGCCCCGATGCTAGCCGCAGTACTACATCATGCGCCCGTGGAAGAGATCACCGATTTATTTGCCTCACATCAAGATCCGGATATTATTTCATCCTTAGGACTTTGGGATCAGGCTTTGCCTCGCGCTAGATTACATGCGCCTGCATTGTGGGAAGGATTTTTGCGTCATTTTGGTTGCAAAACCATTGAATATGTCGGCATTGCTGACCATGGTGGCGTGATTCAGTTGGATGGAGTTGAACTAAAAATCATTCCTGCCCACTATTTACATTCTTCGGCGAATTTTCATATCTATGACCCGAAAGCGAAAATATTAATGTCGGGTGATGTCGGTGCTGCATTAGAAGCCGATGGTGCACCCGTGTTTGTTGATGATTTTAATGCGCATGTGGAAAAAATGCGCTTTTTTCATCAGCGTTGGATGCCTTCTAATCAAGCAAAGCGTGACTGGATTGACCGAGTACGTAAGCTTGATATTGATATTATGGCGCCTCAGCATGGCCGGATCTTTAGAGGCGATGATATTAAGCGCTTTTTAGATTGGTTTGAATCACTTCAGGTTGGTATTGCTGTTTAGCTCTAAAAAACGAGGCATGGGTAGAGTCTCGCGAGCGCTTTGCGTCACTAGGAGCACAACCTATCATGATCGCGCTAATATTGATGAGGTTTATTTGGTGCTTGAGTCAAGTCGCAAAAAATGCTCTACCTATCCTACAGAGCTTAAGGCGATACAAAAGCCTGAAAATATGAGACAGAAGTGCAAGCTTTAGCTCTTGTTGATTTGCAAATAGCTAAAGCTATTTCAATGCAATTGTTTATTCCGGCTAAAAATGGAAGCCGAGAAATCGGCGCATTAAATCCTCTGCGAATTTGCCGTGCTGTCAAATGGGAGATTTTGAGACTTTTAGCGCAAAAATCGATTTGCTATGCTGCGCATGAATAATGCCCTAGTTCATCCTGCATCAACCTTAACTACGCACAAAACCGGCGTAGTTAAGCTTTCCCAATAACTTGACCGCTGCCGACTAAGTTATTATGTTGAAATGATCTTATGCATTATTCTTTAACCCAAACTCAGACTATTTTAGAAGGGAAAAATGAATAAATTAAAAATAAATTAAAAAAGTTGATTGATTTGATTGCTAATAAACCTTACTCTCAAATACGGCAATTAACCGGTGATTTTCATTTTCCATGGTAGCTGTTTCGATTCCTTAAAATACAAGGAAGTTCAGGAGCTAATCCAGCCTCAATAGACTTTTCGCGAACTTCAATCCCTATAATATTCACCCGAACAATCTCTGCTAGATATTTGCCTTATAGCCATTTCTGTCACCCTTAATTGCTAAGCAATACAATCATTTTTTACCAAGCAATACTTACTCCTGTTGCGCTAATTTACGCACCGCTTGGTCCACAATATCGATTAATTCTATACCGCCTTGCTGCACATAATGAATAATTTCTACGCGCATACGCGGATCCCAGAAATTCTTTAGATGTTGCTCGATACTTGATACTGCTAATACGTGGTCCGGTTCAGATTTAAAATATAAGCCGATATTATTAGCCATTTTGATTAGATTTTGTATGTCCATAATTAGGAGACCATAGTTTGATAATGTTGTATACGATGTGGATGCGTATAGATAATGTGTGTATTGTTACGCGCAAAACCAATTAAGGTTAATCCGCACTCATCGGCCAATTTGATCGCTAGCGCGGTGGGTGCCGAAATTGCTGCCATAATAGTAATACCGACCGTTGCTGCTTTTTGCACCATTTCGTAGCTGGCACGACTGGTCACCAGTAAACAACCGGCATCAAATTGACAATTTGTTCGAGAGAGCGTGCCTATCAGCTTGTCTAGGGCATTATGCCGGCCAATATCTTCGCGAATCATATCAATACCAGCATTGGGCGTTAACCAAGCTGCGGCATGGACTGCGCCGGTGAGTTGATGCAGTGCTTGCTGTTGTTGCATATCTGCCAGCGCTGTCATCATTCTATCGGCATCCAAACTACAGCCTTTGCCGACCGGATGTGGTTGACGAATGGCTTGATCTAAGGTGTTTGCGCCACATAATCCACATCCGGTACGCCCGGTCATATTACGAGCTTTATTTTCAATCAGGGCAAAGCGCTGCGCTGGAATGCGCATTCTGACTTCTATGCCTTTCGCTCTTTGTACCACGCGTATAGACATGAGCTCTGAAGGATGCAAAACGATTTCTTCGGTCAGACTAAAGCCTAAAGCAAAATCTTCAATATCTAAGGGGGTTGCCAGCATAACGACATGCGGCCTAGTATTGTAAACTAGAGCAATAGGCACTTCTTCGGCGACATAGTCCTCTTGCCTGATATGGCTTTCACCCCGCCAGCTATCCACGGTACCTTGTCGATAACTGGCCCAAGCTAGCTCGGTCACTATAGCACTCATCAATATCTACTCGTGTTGGTTAAGTGCTATGCGATTTTCCAATAGAGAGTCTTGGTTTTCACTGAAATCACGATAGCTTTTTTGCCATTCTGAAGGCTGACTGACTTTCGCTACATGCACCGCTGTCACTTTATATTCAGGACAGTTGGTCGCCCAGTCTGAATTGTCGGTGGTAATGACATTAGCGCCAGAATGCGGAAAATGAAAGGTGGTATAAACCACCCCCGGCTGCATACGTTCACTGATTAAAGCGCGTAAAACGGTTTCACCAGAGCGACTTTTAATGCCCACCCAATCATGATCCGTAATGCCACGCAGTTCAGCATCGTGCGGATGAATCTCTAAACGATCTTCTTCATGCCAGCGCACATTTTCAGTGCGCCGGGTTTGTGCGCCCACATTGTATTGCGACAAAATCCGACCTGTGGTCAGAATTAACGGATACTTTCTGCTAGTACGCTCCTCGGTGGGAATATATTCCGTGAGCATGAACTTGCCTTTGCCGCGTACAAACTCATCGGTGTGCATGGTTGGCGTGCCGTTCGGTGCATGGTCATTACACGGCCATTGGATACTGCCTTCAGCATCAATTTTAGCGTAAGACACATGGGCAAATTGTGGGGTTAATTGCGCAATTTCATCCATAATTTCCGAAGGATGCTGGTAATTCATTGGGTAGCCTAAAGCATTAGATAAATCCTGCGTTACTTCCCAGTCTTGCTTACCTGCCAGCGGTGTCATCACTTTTCTGACTGGCGAAATGCGGCGCTCAGCATTGGTAAAGGTGCCATTTTTTTCCAAAAATGAGGATCCTGGCAAAAACACATGGGCAAATTTAGCCGTCTCGTTTAAAAATAAATCCTGAACAATAATGCATTCCATTTGGCGCAAAGCATGATGCACATGATTAATGTCCGGGTCAGACTGAGCAATATCTTCGCCCTGCACATACAGACCTTTAAAGCTACCGTCAATCGCTGCGGAAAACATATTAGGAATACGCAAACCCGGCTCGGACTGTAGTTTTACGCCCCAGGCTGCCTCAAATAAAGTCCGAGTTTCTTGGTCAGAAACGTGACGGTAACCGACAAATTCATGTGGAAACGAGCCCATGTCACAAGCACCCTGGACATTGTTTTGTCCGCGTAATGGATTAACGCCCACGCCTTCACGGCCAATATTACCGGTTGCCATCGCTAAGTTGGCAATACCAATGACCGTGGTTGAGCCTTGACTGTGCTCGGTAACGCCTAAACCATAATAGATAGCTGCATTACCTCCTGTGGCATACAGACGTGCGGCAGCGCGTAAGGTTGGTGCATCAACGCCGGTGAGTTCGGCAACCGCTTCGGGAGAATTTTCAGCTTTGGCAACAAAAGTCTGCCATTTAGCAAACGATTCGGTATCGCAGCGTTCATTAATAAATGCCTCATCCGCTAAACCTTCAGTGACGATAACATGCGCAAGTGCCGTCACTACAGCCACGTTAGTACCGGGGCGTAATTTCAAATGATAATCGGCTTTAATATGTGGCGTCTTAACCAAATCAATATTGCGCGGATCAATAACAATGAGCTTGGCACCTTCACGTAAACGCCGTTTCATCATAGAGCCAAACACCGGATGACCATCGGTTGGGTTCGCCCCCATCACTAAAATAACATCCGCTTTTTGTACCGAATCAAAATTCTGCGTCCCAGACGATTCGCCAAAGGTGCTTTTTAAACCGTAACCCGTCGGTGAATGGCATACGCGCGCGCACGTATCGACATTATTATTGCCAAAACCTGCACGAATGAGTTTTTGCATCAAATAGGTTTCTTCATTAGTGCAGCGTGAAGAAGTAATGCCACCGATAGCATCCTGACCGTATTTTGCTTGTAAGCCTTTTAGCTTATCAGCGGCAAATTGAATCGCTTCTGCCCAGCTCACTTCTTGCCATGGATCGGTAATATGTTCCCGAATCATGGGCTGAGTAATGCGATCTTTATGTGTTGCATAGCCGAAAGCAAAACGTCCTTTCACACAAGAATGACCATGATTAGCCTGGCCGTTTTTATTCGGCACCATACGTATCACTTGTTCGCCTTTCATATCCGCACGGAAAGAACAGCCAACACCACAATAAGCACAGGTGGTAATAACACTGTGTTCGGGTTGCCCCTTTTCGATTACTGAGTTTTCCATCAAGGTTGCGGTCGGGCAGGCTTGCACGCACGCTCCGCAAGACACGCATTCTGATTCAAGAAAACTCTGATTTTGTCCGGCGGAGATTTTAGAAGCAAAGCCACGGCCATCAATAGTTAATGCAAAGGTACCTTGGGTTTCCTCACAAGCGCGCACGCAGCGTGAGCAGACAATACATTTGGCTGGATCGAAACTGAAATAAGGATTGCTGGTATCTTGAGTGGCATGCAGATGATTTTCACCTTCATAACCGTAGCGCACTTCACGTAAACCGACTTCGCCCACGGTATCTTGTAATTCACAGTTACCATTGGCCGAGCAGGTTAAACAATCGAGTGGATGATCGGAGATATATAATTCCGCAATACCTCGGCGAATATCCGCCAGTTTATCGTTTTGCGTACAGACTTTCATGCCTTCATAAACGGGCGTAGTACACGAGGCGGGATAACCGCGTGCACCTTCAATTTGTACCAGGCACATGCGACAAGAACCAAATGGATCCAGACTATCTGTGGCACACAGCTTGGGGATATTAACGCCGGCTTCTGTGGCGGCACGCATTACTGAAGTGCCTTCGGCAACTGTCACTTTGTGGCCATCAATTTCCAGCGTTACTTTATTTTCTGCAAGGCTGGCGGGTGTACCGTAATCTATTTCTTTATTTAAAGTCATTATAACGCTCCAGTTTTATTGCATCAGGCGGCATCGGTATCGATATTAATGCCGAAATCTTCAGGGAAATAATTCAATGCGCTTAATACAGGGGCGGGCGTCAAACCACCCATCGCGCATAATGAACCATGTATCATGGTGTCACACAAATCACGCAGTAAAATTGTGTTTTTATCTTTTTCTATATCTTTAACAATGCGCTCTATCACTTCAACGCCTCGGATTGAGCCTATACGGCAGGGCGTACATTTACCGCAGGATTCTTCAACACAAAATTCCATTGCGTAACGTGCCATTTCGGCCATATCCACAGTGTCATCGTGGGCCACAATGCCGCCATGTCCCAATGCTGCGCCAATGGCACTAAATGCTTCATAATCTAGCGCCGTGTCGAATTGTGATTCAGGCAGGTAAGCACCTAATGGGCCACCCACTTGTACGGCGCGAATAGGTCGGCCACTCGCTGAGCCACCACCATAGTCATACAATATTTCGCGCAAAGTTATACCGAAAGCAACTTCAAATAAGCCACCGTGTTTGATATTGCCAGCAAGCTGTAAAGGCAAAGTGCCACGCGAACGCCCGATGCCGTAATCACGATAATACTCACCGCCTTTATCTAAAATAATGGGTACTGAGGCCAGTGAAATAACATTATTGACGACCGTTGGCTGGCCAAATAAGCCGACAATAGCAGGTAAAGGCGGTTTAAAACGCACTAAACCTCTTTTGCCTTCTAAGCTTTCTAATAATGACGTTTCTTCGCCACAAATATAAGCCCCCGCACCGCGACGCACTTCTAGGTGAAAGGCTTTACCACTGCCTAAAATATCATCGCCTAAAAAACCATTTTCAAAAGCGGCTTGGATTGCTTGATTTAAGGCAATATGGGCATGTGGATATTCAATGCGCAGATAGATATAACCGTGCGTTGCGCCTACGGCTAAACCGGCAATGGTCATACCTTCGATTAATACAAAGGGGTCACCTTCCATAATCATCCGATCAGAAAAGGTCCCTGAATCGCCTTCATCAGCATTACAAACAATATATTTTTGTTCAGCAGGCGCATTGAGTACGGTATTCCATTTGATTCCGGTAGGGAAAGCGGCACCGCCTCGGCCACGCAAACCAGAATCGGTGACTTCTTGAACAATATCTTCAGGTGCCAAATTCAAAGCGTTTTGTAGGCCTTTATAACCCTCATGGGCTAAATAATCATCCAGTGACACAGGATCAATGATGCCCACACGTGCAAAAGTTAAACGGTTTTGATCTTTAAAATAAGGCAGCGATTCTATATCGCCCAGATACAAAGGATGCTGTTGACCTTGCAAAGCACCGGCATCAATTAAAGTAGCAATATCACTGGTCTGTACTGGACCATAAGCGATGCGGCCAGACTGCGTTTCTACTTCAATTAAAGGTTCTAGCCAAAAAAGCCCACGCGAACCATTACGTACCAATTCGATCTCTAGGCCTTTAGCTGCAGCCTCTTTTTGTAGCGCATCGGCTATTTGATTGGCGCCTAATGACAAGGCGGTGGAATCACGGGAAATAAAAACTCGAATCATTCTGCGGCCTCTCTATAGCTGGCAATCACTGCATCAAATCGTGCTGGCGTTACACGCCCATAAACTTCATTATTAATCGACACAGCGGGCGAACAAGCGCAGTTACCCAAGCAATAAAAAGGCTCTAAGGAAAATTGCCCATCGCTAGTAGTTTCATGCCAATCAATATTGAGTTGTTTTTGCACGTATTCTTCCAGTGCTTTACCCTGCATCGCCTGACAGGATTCAGCGCGACAGATTCGAATCGTGTTTTTTCCAGGCGGTGTTTGACGAAAATAGTGATAAAAGCTGATTACCCCATGAATTTCAGCAATCGACTGATTTAAGGCACAAGCAATATCAGGGACTGACTTTTCTGGAATGTAACCTAATGAATCTTGAATAGCATGCAGGATAGGCAACAAGTTTCCTGGCATTGATTCATGAGAGGCTAAAATATCAGCAATCTTTTGTTTATAATTATCATAATCATGCATAACCGCACCACAATTGTTTTTTTATGTTTAAAAACAATATTTAAGCATAGTTATAAATAAAAAAAAATATGTAAAAAATTACATAAATATAGATATAAGATAATAATTATCGCTCTTTTTTGTCGGCTATCACTTCCAAAAAATTGAACATAAAGCACCTTATGCAAAGCTCACACTTGCAGCTATGATGATTTACTGGTTCAGTCAATAGTAATACGGCTAATTTAAAATAATTTACCTAATGGTTCTTGTAAGGAAACGGTTACCAGCGTGTTAGCGGATCGATTAAGCAATGAAAAATCAGCCAATAGTTTTAATGCACGACCTTACTGTAAAGCTCGCCAACGATTGTCCCTGAAGCAGATAAAAACTGCTGCAGCTAATGCGGATTCGCGACTCCATCAACAAAGCACTGAAATATGAAAATGCTTGGGCTATAACGTTGTTATCGTTGATACTGATACCGTGAAAATGCTAGATATACTTGAGAGTAAAACCGTTTTTCCGCAGCCTAATAGCTAAACACCTAGTTTGAGTTTTCCTCTTTTACGCCTTGTTGTCTTAGTCTCATTAGCTACTGGAGACGTTATTAATTATAAAACAGGGCCTTATTAGGGCAAGCAAACTGGCGAGATCTCGTTATTCTGCCAATTGATCGATTGTTTAGCACTAGGTGACTTGTTAATAGCAGACTGTTACTATTGTAGTTTTGCAATTATTGCCTTGTCACAGGCAACAGAAGTGCCTGTTTTTTTTCAAGTTTATGCGAGCAAAAAAGTAGATTTTCGACGCGGCCAAAGACTGGAGGCAAAAGATCATTTGTTGGAATGGCATAAGCCTAAATGCAAACCGGTCTGGATGACTGTTGAGGCGTATGCAGATTTGCCAGTTTGGGGTATTTATTAATAGCTTTGTCCCATTGCACCCAGATTCAATGAATAATCCTGCAGCCCTGTATATTGCTACAGGTCGGTTTTAAATTATTGGGAAGCTTCATGCTAGGCAATAGCAGATTGTCCGCTGAAAATCTAAAAATGAGGGACTTTGCATAAAAAATGCCGAAAATGCCAGGGCGAACTAATTTGACTTTTTTATTTATCGATAATTCAAATAGTTACAAAAATATATGTAAAATTTATACATATTTTTAAGTTGTAACGATTTGATTTATACGGCGTTATATTTTAATGCGCTTGCCTTGCCGAAAATGCCAGGGCAAACGCATTAAAATTACTGCCCTAACAGAAGCTTAGATCGATAG
>JACUUF010000070.1 GCA_014859465.1 Methyloprofundus sp. | reverse complement strand
GTTTTTATTGGATGTTTTGCGCGATATTTATTACCCTAATCCCGCTAATTTTAGTTGCCTTTATTGGTCGTTATTTTTATAACCTCAACTTTTTATCCTTATGCGGGTTACTGGCCGGCAGCATGACCGACCCACCTGCGCTTGCTTTTGCCAACTCATTAAACTCGTCTTCTGCGGTAGCTACCAGTTACGCTACCGTTTATCCCTTAGTAATGATTTTAAGAATTATCGTCAGCCAAGTGCTTATTTTACTATTTATATAAGTGCTGAGTTTATCGGCTAATGACCTACGAGCAGAAAGCTAGCGAGGCAGTCTTTGTAATGGGGATTACCGATGCAATAGCATTCTTTTATAGTAGCTATTACTTAGCTATGCGCTTAGCTTCGCCCTTTCTAACCAATAAGCGAGAAAACAATAAGCCTGCTTCAAATAATAACCAAATAGGTATTGCCAGCAAAGTCTGGGAAATGGCATCGGGCGGTGTTAAAAACATACCGATGACAAAGGCGCCGACAATCACATAAGGCCGTTTATCTGCGAGTTGATGCGGCGTGACAATCCCCGCCCAAACTAAAACGATAGTAACAATTGGCACTTCAAAAGCGACCCCAAAAGCAAAAAACATAGTCAGCACAAAATCCAGATATTTAGCAATATCTGTCATTACTGTAACGCCTTCTGGTGCGGCAGAGGTTAAAAAGCCAAAGACCAAGGGGAATACTACAAAATACGCAAAGACCATGCCTAGCGCAAATAATAAAGTGCTTGCTACTAATAAAGGCGCAATCATACGCTTTTCATGGGAATACAGTCCGGGCGCAACAAACGCCCAAAACTGATACAAAATAATAGGCACGGAGATAAATATAGCCGCCACTAAAACCAATTTAAACGGCGTTAAAAAGGGTGAAACCACGTCGATGGCAACCATTGAGCTATTTTCTGGCAAAAAATGCATGAGTGGCTGCGCTAAAAAGTTGTAAATCTCATTAGCAAAAGGAGACATTGCTAAAAAAACCACCAACACACTAAATACCACGCGCAATAAGCGGTTACGTAATTCTATAAGATGGGAAATAAACGGCAGCTCTAATTGATCATTTTCGGACATCTGATTGCTTATCCGTCTTGTCTTTGGTATCTAAAAAATACTCGGCTCGCTGATTTAAATCCAAACCTTTGGTCATTGCATCTAATTGTGCTTGCTGCTCTTTCAACAATTGCCTTAATTCTTCTTCCTTTAGCTCTTCTTTAATCTCTTCTTTGACAGAAGCAACGACATGCCGCGTTTTACCTATCCAAAACCCAGCAATGCGTGCAAGTTTAGGCAATTTTTCTGGCCCTATGACCAATAAACTGACAATACCAATTAAACAAAGCTCCCAAAATCCGACATCAAACATGACTTAGGCTTTATCTTTTTCTTGTTGTTTATTGATAACTTCAGCATCAATCACGTCGTCATCTTTATCTGACAGGTTCTTATCCCCTTCGCCCTCTTTCATAGCAGAACGAAAGCCTTTAATTGCACCGCCTAAATCACCGCCCATATTACGCAGCCGTTTAGTGCCAAATAAAACCAAAACAATGACTAAAACAATGACTAATTGAGTAACACTGATGCCCATAATAAAACCCTCTTACGCTATGCGTATTTATTTATTGCGCTGTGCTTTTTCTGTTAAACCAGACAAGCCAAAACGACGCTGTAATTCATTTAAAACATCGTCCGCACTTAAACCTTGATCAGCTAACATGACCATACAATGAAACCATAAATCGGCTGTTTCATAAATAATCTGTTCTTTATTACCGTCTTTTGCAGCAATAACGGTCTCAGTGGCTTCTTCACCTATTTTTTTTAAAATAGTGTCTAACCCTTTTGCATATAAGCTAGCCACATAAGAACTATCAGCAGACTCTTGTTTACGCTGCTCTAAAATAGCGGTTAATTCTGTTAAAATTTCACTCATGCTTAATATTCCATGGGTCTATTAGAATTGCATTAACGGACTAAAGTCCAGCCTACAGTCACTATTATTTTTTATACATTTCAGCAGGATCTTTTAATACTGGCGCATTTTCTTGCCAAACACCCGCATCTAAAGTCCGATAAAAACAACTCTCTCTCCCGGTATGACAAGAAATACCCCCTTCTTGCTCGATGCTTAACAAGATAACATCTTCATCACAATCTACAGAAATTGCTAAAACTTTCTGCCTATTGCCTGATTCTTCGCCTTTACGCCATAGTTTATTACGTGATCGTGACCAATACACCGCGTAGCCACACTCATTAGTAAGCGCCAAAGATTCCCGATTCATCCAGGCAAACATAACCACTTTACCGGTATCTGCTTGTTGCGCAATAACAGGGACTAAGCCATCGTCTGTCCAGCGAATTTCGTCTAACCAAGCACCAACAGCACTCATGTTAAACGTACCTCTATACCTTGGCTAGCCATATACTCTTTAGCTTCTTGGACACTGTATTCGGCAAAATGAAAAATACTCGCCGCTAATACCGCATCGGCTTTGCCTTGGGTAACGCCGTCAGCTAAATGCTGTAAATTACCCACGCCACCGGAGGCAATCACAGGCACAGTAACCGCCTCACTAATGGCGCGTGTTAAATCCAAATCAAAACCTTCGCGCGTGCCATCTCGATCCATGCTCGTTAGTAATATTTCGCCGGCTCCGTAAAGCACCATTTTCTTTGCCCATTCAATGGCATCAATCCCGGTTTCTTTACGGCCACCATGGGTAAAAATCTCCCAACGATTAGCTTCACCTGCACTACTGACTTTTTTCGCATCTATAGCGACAACAATACATTGCGAACCAAATTTTTCCGCGGCTTGACGAACAAATTCAGGATTAAAAACAGCCGCACTGTTAATACCAACTTTATCCGCACCAGCATTCAGCATACGCCGAATATCTTCAAGTTTTCTTATGCCGCCACCGACCGTTAAAGGTATAAAAACTTCACTGGCGACCTGCTCAACTACATGCACAATGGTATCGCGATCATGATGTGTTGCCGTAATATCCAAAAAGGTAATTTCATCAGCACCTTCGCGGTCATATCGACGCGCGACTTCTACAGGATCACCCGCATCACGGATGTCAACAAATTTCACACCTTTAACAACGCGACCATTATCAACATCAAGACAAGGAATAATACGTTTAGCTAAACTCATAATGACCTTTAGGAAAAGATTGAGCTAGCTTCTCCGCTTCAGCAAAATCTAAAGTGCCTTCATAAATAGCACGACCAGTAATAGCCCCCATAATACCGTCTTCTGAGGCGGCAGCTAAAGCTTTAACATCATCCATATTGGTAATACCACCCGACGCGATCACCGGGATATTAATAGCCGCAGCCAATTTAGCCGTTGCTTCCACATTAACGCCATTCATCATGCCATCACGAGAAATATCGGTATAAATAATTGCCTCGACACCATAAGACTCAAATTTTTTCGCCATATCGATAACATCATGGCGTGACAACTTAGACCAGCCATCAACCGCAACCTTTCCGTCTTTAGCATCTAAGCCGACAATAATATGCCCTGGATAAGCCAACGCAATATCACGTACAAATAGAGGGTCGCTTACCGCTTTAGTACCAATAATGACATATTGCACGCCAGCATCTAAATAAGCCTCTATCGTTTCTTCATCACGTATACCGCCACCAATTTGTACCGGCACATCAGGATACGCAGCAACAATTTGATGAATAATATCAGCATTTTTTGGCTTGCCAGCAAAAGCACCATCTAAATCGACCAAATGAATGCGTCGCGCTCCTGCAGCCACCCAACGTCCTGCAACTTCAACAGGATTATCTGAAAATACGGTGTCATCGTCCATACGTCCTTGACGTAAACGAACACATTTACCATCTTTTAAATCAATGGCCGGTATTAACAACATTTTTTAACCTCAAATAGTGTGAAATAAATTTAGGCAGGGCGGCTTAAATTAAGCCTGTCCATCCCAATGTAAAAAGTTATTTAGTAACTGCAAGCCCGCTATTTGGCTTTTTTCAGGATGAAATTGCACGGCAAAGATATTATCTTTAGCCAGAGCACAGGCAAAATTTTCAGGATATTCAGTCGTCGCGGCAATAATAGCAGAATCTTCAGGTTGCGCGTAATAACTATGCACAAAATAAAAACGGCTATTTTGCGCTATATTGTCCCAAAGCGGATGAGCTTGTTGCTCTACTTGATTCCAGCCCATATGCGGAATTTTTAAGCGCTCGCCATTGACAGCACACAAATCTTCAGCAAAATGCTTCACTTGCCCTGGAAAAATATTCAAACATTCAATACCACCGTTTTCTTCACTGCTAGTTAGCAAAGCCTGCATACCTAAACAAATACCAAGCAATGGCCTTGTTTGCGCAACTTGAGCAATGACTAGGTTTAATTCAGTTGCTTGTAAGGCGTGCATACAGTCACGCATAGCCCCCACACCAGGGAAGACTACGCGATCAGCGGATAATATGGATTTTTTATCAGAAACAACACGAACGTCAACATTAGGTGCTGCGTGTTGCAAAGCTTTGGCAATGGAATGGAGATTGCCCATGCCATAATCTATGACGGCTACGGAAGACATGTTAGTAAATTAGATATATCAATTAAAAATACGGGAGCTTGCCTGCTTACAAAACACCCTTAGTGGAAGGCATTATACCTGCCATACGCGGGTCTTCAGCAATTGCCATACGCAAGGCACGACCCATCGCTTTAAAAACAGTTTCCGCAATATGATGCGCATTGACACCTTTTAAATTGTCAATATGCAAACTAACACCGGCATGATTAACAAATCCTTGGAAGAATTCACGCAATAAATCAACATCAAACGTGCCGATCATCGCACGCGCAAAGTGCACTTCATAATACAAGCCAGGGCGGCCTGAAAAATCAATGACAACACGCGATAAAGATTCATCCAATGGCACATAAGCATGGCCATATCGAACCAAGCCTTTTTTATCGCCCAAAGCCTTTGTGAAAGCCTTGCCCAAAGTGATGCCTATATCTTCAACCGTATGGTGATCGTCAATTTGTAAATCACCTTTGCAGGTCACGTCGATATCAAGCATACCATGCCGCGCAATTTGATCGAGCATATGCTCTAGAAAAGGTACGCCAGTATCGAACCTAGCTTTACCTGTGCCATCTAAATTAATGCTAATGCTAATTTGCGTTTCCAGCGTATTACGTTCGACGCTTGCGATTCTATCTGTCATCTTTTTTATATGGTTAAATACAAGGGGCGAGCATGGCTCGCCCCAAGACATTATTACTTCGAGCGTTTACGTTCGTTTTCAGTTAATAATATTTTACGCAGACGAATTGACTGTGGCGTTACCTCAACTAACTCATCATCGGCAATAAACTCTAAAGCTTGCTCTAAAGTCATTTTTTGGATTCTCGCACAGGTCAAACTTTCATCTGTACCTGATGCTCGGACGTTAGTTAATGGTTTAGGTTTGGTTGGATTAACCACTAAATCATTAGTACGTGAATGAATGCCAACTAATTGACCTTCGTAGATTTCATCACCATTAACAACCAGCAATTCACCACGCGCTTGAAGTGGGTATAAAGAATAATCAACGGCCTTCCCTTTAGACATGGAGATTAATACACCACGAATACGATTACCGACAGCACCCTCTTTTACTGCGCCGTAATGATCAAATACGTGGTAGAACAAACCAGAGCCAGACGTTGCTGTTAAAAATTCTGTTTGGAAGCCTAATAAACCACGAGAAGGTACAACATATTCTAAACGAATACGCCCCTTACCATCTGGCACCATGTCTTTTAGATCCCCTTTACGGTCGCCTAATTTTTCCATGATCGCACCTTGATGCTGCTCTTCAACTTCAATGGTTACATTTTCATAAGGCTCAGACTTAACGCCATCAATTTCTTTGATAATAACTTGTGGACGAGAAACGCCCATCTCATAGCCTTCGCGGCGCATGTTTTCAATTAAAACAGATAAATGCAACTCTCCTCGGCCTGATACTTTAAATTTATCTGGGTCATCAGTGGTCTCAACACGTAAAGCAACATTGTGTTGTAATTCTTTTTGTAGACGATCATAAATTTGACGCGTGGTAATGAATTTACCTTCTTTTCCTGCAAACGGAGAATTGTTTACTTGGAAAGTCATGCTCACTGTTGGCTCATCAATGGAGAGAGCAGGCAGTGACTCTACGTGATCCGGATGACATATAGTTTCAGAAATTTGTAAGTTTTCGATACCACAGAAAGCGATAATATCACCCGCTTGTGCAGAGTCTACTTCAATGCGCTCTAAGCCACTAAATCCATAAATTTTTAACATACGACCGTTACGCTTGTTGCCTTTAGCATCCACTAAAGTTAACGGCATATTCTTCTTGACTGTACCACGCTGTATACGTCCAACGCCGATAACACCCACGTAAGAGTTATAATCTAAACTGATAACTTGCATCTGAAAAGGTGCATCGATATCAACAGGTGGCGGTGTCACTTTATCAATAATGGTTTGAAATAATGGCGTCATATCGCCACCAGAAACATCAGCGTCTAAACCAGCAAAACCATTTAAAGCAGACGCATAGATAATTGGAAAATCTAATTGCTCATCGGTTGCACCCAAGTTATCAAACAAATCAAATGTTTGATCAACAACCCAATCAGGACGCGCGCCTGGACGGTCAACTTTGTTAATAACAACGATAGGCTTTAAACCCAAAGCAAACGCTTTTTTAGTCACAAAACGCGTTTGCGGCATAGGTCCGTCAACAGCATCAACCAATAGCAACACAGAGTCAACCATAGATAGTACGCGCTCAACTTCACCACCGAAGTCAGCGTGTCCTGGTGTATCGACAATATTAATGTGATAACCATTCCAGTCAATTGCAGTATTTTTTGCCAGAATAGTAATGCCACGCTCTTTTTCAAGGTCGTTAGAATCCATCATTCTTTCAGAGGTCTTTTCATGTGCGGAAAAAGTACCTGACTGCTCTAATAATTTATCAACCAAAGTTGTTTTACCATGGTCAACGTGCGCAATGATTGCTATATTTCTTAATTTATCTATCACTTTATTTGTACGGTTAATTTAAAAATCGGGGAGGGGTTGATCAAATGGCCTATTTATTAGCTTTGTTCCCAGGGTAATTGACAATAGCGCCAACCACTGAGATTGCCACGATGCTTATTATCATCTAAAGCACCTTCAAAGCCATCCAATATATTAATTGAATGTGCAAAACCTGCCTCTTCTAAGGCTTGTGCGGCATCAAGAGAGCGCTGGCCACTACGACATAAAAGTAACACTGGCCTAGTTAAATCATTATTAACAGCTACTTTTATTTGCTCAACAAACTGTGCATTAACTTGCCAATCTGGAAACTCTTTCCAAGCGATATGTACCGCTGACAAGGGATGCCCCACAAAGTGATGCTCGACTTTAGTTCTGACGTCAATCAGTACCGCGGAAGGATTTTCCTGCATATATGTCCAGGACTGTTGGGGTGTTAAGTTCTCTATCATGCGTTCATTCTATAAATTTGTAGACTATCAACTAAGGCGAGCTACCAAGCTTTTGCCCGATAAATTGCACTTCATTCCTCAAGCCTTGCCGTATATCACCTAAAGCACTATTTTCACGATAATAAATAACCTTCATCGCTGAAAATAAACTTAACATCTCATTATCTGCGAGTAAAAATTTCGGATTTTCAGGTCCTTGCGGATAAACTTTATGCTGCGTATAAGTTTGATAAAAAAGCAAGCCATTCAGCTTTAAACATTCCATTATCGCATTACAAATCGAACGGTCAAGAAATCGACTCACAACGACCACATCAAAACTGTTTGCAGAAAAACTACGGCGAGTGATTTCTTGGGTGAAGGTCTTAACGGCTAAGGCTTCAGTGTCCGCTTGGGCCTTCAGTTTCTGTAAGGCACGCGTCGAAATATCCCAAGCCTGCACAGTCAGGCCCTGCTTAGCTAACAACAAAGCATTAGCGCCCAAACCACAAGCCAAGTCTAATGCTTGCCCCGATTTGGGTAATAAATAAAGATTATTACTTAAAACTTCGCTAGCTCTGCTAGCCGACACTAAGCCATCAGCATAAATAGCATTCCATTTATCAATAAGCGTCTTATTCACGAGCAGCAGATCTTGTTTTCAGCCATTCCTCAAGGAACACTAAAAAGGTACGCACCTTGGCAGATAAATATTTTCGATGCGGATAAACAGCATGGATCTTCATAGGCTCTATCGCATAATCATCTAAAACAACTTGTAAATAGCCTTTTTCTATATCTCGAGCAACAATATACTCAGGCAACATAACTAAGCCTAGGCCTTTTTTAGCGGCGATACGGATCGGATCGGCTGCATTGGCTTGCATTCGCCCAGAAACAAGCACCTCCTTTTTACCTTCTAAGCCTCTAAAAAGCCATTTATTGCGTGGCGAAATAGCCCAATTGACCAAACAACTATGCTTAAGCAAATCGTCCGGCACAAGGGGTTTGCCATGCACATCAAAATAAGCCGGCGCACCGCAGACTAATAAAGGCGAGCTTGCGAGCTTTTTAGCAATATGGCTGGTATCTTCTAGGCCACCAAAAGTAATCGCGACATCGATGCCTTCATCAACCAAATCACCAAAACTACTCTGCAAAACTAAATTAACCGACAGGTCTTTATGCATAGCCAAAAACTCGGCAATGGCAGGCGCAATATATAAGGCACCAATAATAGGCGGAGAACTGATTTTTAACTTACCTCTAGGCTCGGTATGCAGTTGCGTAACGGCATCCTCCATTTCATCAATCTCCGCAAGAATGGTTCGACAGCGTTGCAAATAAGCGGCACCAACATCAGTTAAGCTTAAACTACGTGTAGTACGATTAAATAAACGGGCACCTAAATAGCTCTCCAAATGACCAATATGTTTGGTTGCCATCGCCCTAGAGATAGACATTTCTTTCGCTCCGCCAACAAAACTACCTGCTCTGGCAACACTAGCAAATACTTTCATTCCCGTTAATTTATCCATAGAACCGCCTCAAACTTTTAGCTTAATTAGTGACTATAATCCAAGCTAGTTAATTAACTAAAAAATATTATAAGTTGCTCTGAATAAACACGAAAGGTATCGCTATCGATTTTTAATGTCCAATGACCTTATTCGAGAGAAAAAATCGACTAATACCGTAAACGACACAGACTAAAAGGGCCAACGAATGTCAGCCCCATTTGCACTTTTAAAACAATAACCGCCCTTATTTAAGCCTTATGGCCCAACACGGTCGCTTTGATCTTATCATCAGGAACATGTCTTACGTCCTGCCCTTGCACAGCATAAATGACATAATCACAAACATTGCCAGCATGATCACTAATTCTTTCCAATGAACGAATCGCATGCATAACATTGAGTGTGCGTTTAATATTCCGACTATCTTCCATCATAGATAAAGTAAGCTGCCGGAAAATACTAATGTACTCTTGATCAACCTCTTTATCTCGAATAACCACCTCAACGGCACTAGCGACATCTAATCGTGCAAAAGCATCCAATGCATCATTCAATATAGATCTAACTAATTCTAATAAATGCTTTAACTCATGAAAATCAGTATAACCTTTATTAAATTCTTCAAGTTTAATAGCCATATCAGCAATACGTTTAGCTTGATCACCGACACGCTCTAACTCACTAATTGCCTTGGAAATAGCAATCAATAAACGCAGATCAAAGGCAGCTGGCTGCCTTTTAGCAATAATTAACAAACAAGCTTCATCAATATCATGCTCTAGGTCATTAACCGTGGCATCCCCCTGAATAACCTTTTCCGCTAATTCGAGATTGCCAGTTACCAATGCTTCAACCGCATCGGCTAATTGTTGCTCAACTAACCCGCCCATGACTAAAAATTGATTACGGATATTTTCTATTTCTTCATTAAATTTATGAGAAATATGCTTACCTATTTGCTGCTTTTCCATTTTTTTACTCGCTCAATATCGTGTTTAGCCGTAACGACCGGTAATATAATCTTCCGTCTGCTTTTTCTCAGGGTTAGTGAAGATAGTATTAGTGTCACCGAATTCAATTAAATCCCCCATATACATAAAGGCAGTGTAATCAGAAACTCGCGCCGCTTGTTGCATATTATGAGTAACAATAACAATGGTATAAGTTTCTTTCAACTCATTAATTAATTCTTCAATTTTTAATGATGAAATAGGATCCAAAGCAGACGAAGGCTCATCCAACAATAAAATCGTCGGTTCAATAGCTATCGCACGCGCAATAACCAAGCGCTGTTGCTGCCCGCCAGATATGCCCAATGCATTATCTTGCAAACGATCTTTTACTTCATCCCAAATCGCCGCACCACGCAATGACTTTTCTACTGCTTCATCTAAAATTCGACGATCATTAATACCTTGAATACGTAACCCATAGGCAACATTCTCATAAATCGACTTAGGAAAAGGATTAGGCTTTTGAAATACCATACCCACATGGCGACGCAATTCAGCAACATCAACACCGGGTCGATAAATATCATTACCTTCGATATTTATCTTGCCTTCGATTCGCGCGCTATCGACCAAATCATTCATACGGTTAATACAGCGTAATAAAGTCGATTTGCCGCAACCACTTGGGCCGATATAAGCAGTCACTTGCTTCTTCGGTATCTCCATATTAATACCATGTAGCGCTTGTTTCTCTCCGTAAAACAAATTTAAGTCTTGTATTTGAATGCTGGTTTCATTCATACCTTTATTCGGTTGATTTTTTTGCGCAATAGCACTCATATCAATGGCATGTGTACGTACAGGTTCTGAACTCATAAGATCACTCAGTTTATTTTTGAAATAATGTTCGATATTAACAAGGTAGCAGCCATTAATTTTCCAAGGCTTTGTATTTCTCGCGCAAATGGTTTCTGATATTAACCGCAAATAAATTTAAGCTGATAATCACCATGACCAATAATAAGGATGTTGCATAAACGAGTGGCCTAGCGGCTTCAACATTTGGACTTTGGAAGCCGACATCATATATATGAAAGCCTAGGTGCATAAACTTTCTGTCTAAATGCATAAAAGGAAAGTTACCATCGAGAGGTAATGTCGGAGCTAATTTTACCACCCCTACCAACATCAAAGGAGCAACCTCACCCGCTGCACGCGCAACCGCCAAAATCAAACCGGTCATCATCGCTGGGCTTGCCATAGGTAACACGGTCAGCCATAAAGTTTCAGCTTTTGTCGCACCTAGCGCCAAACTGCCTTCACGAATTGATTTAGGAACACGCGACAAACCTTCTTCGGTAGAAACGATAACCACTGGCAAAGTTAATAAAGCCAGTGTTAATGAAGCCCAAAACATGCCAGGCGTACCATAAGTTGGCGCAGGCAACGCCTCAGGAAAAAACAAACTATCTATATTGCCACCTAAAATGTAAACAAAAAAACCCAAACCAAATACACCATAGACAATTGAAGGTACCCCAGCTAAGTTATTCACAGCAATTCGTATAATACGTGTCATAACCCCTTGCTTAGCATATTCACGCATATATACAGCAGCAATCACACCAAAAGGCGTAACAATCACCGCCATAATCATAACCATCATAATGGTTCCAAAAATTGCAGGAAAAACACCCCCTTCAGTATTGGCCTCACGCGGATCTTCACTAAGGAATTCCCAGACTTTCACAAAATAATGAACAATCTTTTGCACAATACTCATGGCATTAGGCTGATAATACAGCACAATTTTTTCTAGGGAAATTTCAACTTCCTGCCCATTAGCGACTTTAGCAAGCAAACTATCGCGTCTAATTTTCTGGTTAAGATCGGCTAAATTAGCCTGCAAGACTTGATAAGCTTTTTCAAGCTCTGCTTTTTCACTAGCAAGATTTTGTTTTGCTTGTGCATCCAGCTTATCTTCAAGCTCTAATTTGCGCTCTTTTAAGCGTAAACGCTCTAATTGGTAGTTAATCGTACCAATTTCGCCTTTTTCTATATCCTTAATTTGCCCAAAGAGATCCAGCGTACGCACCATGCGCTCAGCTAATATAGCCCAAGCTTGATCGCCCTTTGCAATAACCTTGCCCTCTTCTTTTATAGCCTCTAAATAACCGTAAAAATTACCCCACTCGCGCCGCTCCAGCACCATTAAATTTTCAGGGTACTCAGTTTGCTTAATATCTTTACCGAGTAACCAGCGAAAATCCAAGCCGCTAACATCTCTGTTGCCAGTTTTCACTAAATATTGCGTCAAGCCTGCGGCAGCTTGTTCAGCGGTATAACCTGCGGCTTTGGCAAGTTCAGGCTTTAGTACTTGCTGATCAACCATTTCACCAACAATAGTGACCGGCTGTTCATTTGCGCTTTCTACATAAGTAATAGCAGCAACATCCGCAGGCCAAAAATGCCCCAAACCGCGAACGGCAATTAAAGTAAGCAAGCCAAAGACCATAATGAGACTTAAACTTACCGCAGCGGCATTTAGCCATACCCACGGCGCACCGGTTTTAAACCATTCACGAATCATACTGACACCTTTAAATCTGGAACTCTATAATCAAGCATTATCATAATGAACTGTATTTCTCACGTAGTCGCTGCCGAACAACCTCAGCTAAGGTGTTAAAAACAAAGGTAAAAGTAAACAGTACTAAAGCAGCAAGAAACAATACTCGATAATGCGTACTATCCACTTCCGATTCTGGCATTTCTACCGCGATATTAGCCGATAAAGTACGCATACCCTGGAATACACTTAAATCCATCACAGGCGTATTACCGGTTGCCATTAAGACAATCATAGTCTCGCCCACAGCACGCCCTAAGCCAATCATTACCGCCGAGAAAATACCCGGACTAGCTGTTAGTAACACAACTTTAATCATAGTCTGCCAAGGCGTCGCACCTAAAGCTAAAGAACCCACTGTTAAATGCTTAGGCACACTGAAAATCGCATCTTCAGTAATCGAGAAAATAGTAGGAATCACCGCAAAACCCATCGCGATACCAACAACTAAGGAGTTACGCTGATCATAGCCTATGCCCCATTTAGTATTAAACCAGCCAATAAGATTGCCATCAAACATAATGCTCTCTATAGGACTACTTATGCTAATCGCAAAGTAGGTTGCTAAAAGAATGACCGGAATTAATAGCGCAGCTTCAGTTCCTTCTGGTATCCGTAAGCGCATTTCTTTAGGAATATATTGCCATAGATAAGCAAATAACAGCACGGCAACAGGCAGTGTTAACAAGATACTAAACACCGCCATTAAGTGCTCTTCAACAAAAGGCGCCAACCAAAGCCCCGCCAAGAAACCCAAAATCACGGTAGGTAAGGCCTCCATAATTTCTATACTTGGCTTGACCACTCTACGCAAACTAGATGTCATAAAGTAGGCAGTATAAATAGCCCCCATAATTGCCAGCGGTACAGCAATCATCATCGCGTAAAATGCCGCCTTTAAAGTACCAAAAACCAGAGGCGTTAAGCTATATTTAGGCTCAAAATCATTACTTGAAGAAGAGGACTGCCAGATATAGTCAGGTTTAGGATAACTTTCGTACCAGACTTCTTGCCAAATAGATTTGATCGATACTTCAGGATGTTCATTATCAACATACCAGATATGGATCATTTCTTGCTTATCTTCTAATAAGAAAACATTAGCTCTAGGTGACATAGCTAATAATTTCGGTTGCGCATCAGTGATTTTAGCTTTAAGTAATTCTCTTTCAGCGGTTGAATGATAAATTCCGACAACACCTTTCGCATCCACGGTCACAAAACCTTTTCTTCGCTGTTCAGCATCAATATCTGCAACCGCATAATCTGAAACTTTAAATACGCGTAATTTCTGTAATGCAATATGGTTACTGACATCACGCACAGCACTCCATTGGGAAACTAAACCAGTACTGTCGCCTGCTAATAAAGATAGCTCTCCCGTCAAAAACACCAGGCGGGTCAGCTGCTCTCCAACATTCAGCAATTGCCTATGCTGAACGAGTAAAGGATGCTCTTTATCGCTGATATCAAACATACTTAAACGGCCACTACGACTGGCTAAATACAAATTACGCTGCTCTTTATCAAGCAAGATGTATTCAAGATCCTTAGAATCAACATCTATCTCAACATCGACACGCTCAAAACTCTCATCATCAGAAAAAAGCGACTCTTCTCTAAAAAAGTTAGTCAGCAATACTCGATTATCACTCGTTCTTGCGACTAAAGTAGTGCCTGATTCACCCATTCTAAAAACCAAATGCGTGATGGCTTGGCCTTTATCATCAATCTGCAATGCTTTCTCGCCTAACGGGAAAGCAAGCTGCGGAATAATTAATCGCTGATCACCAGGATAAGTTATTTGATATTTATGGCGCGCGACGATCACGCTACCATTACTTAAACCGTAAGCAATATGATCTCCCGATGTACTGCCTACACTAAAGCTAGTAATAGCTGCATCTTCAGTTTCAGGCACAGCCAACACGGTTTTAAGCGTTTTACCCGTTGCTGTAGCAAAAAAAACAGCCTTCCCTTGATCAGTAAAACGTACAGCGACTTCATTTTGCTCTTCAGTTGTTAAGTACAGACTCTTGCCAGCTGATTTCTCAGGTAATTCATATTGATATAAAGCATGAGCATCCGCTGAAACAAATAACGGATAAACCACATACATTAAATAGAAGAAAATTAAGACAATGGCGACAATCACACCTAAGCCACCAGCAACGACGCCATAGCGGGTGATTTGATCTTTTATCTTACGCCACTTTTGATAAGTTTCGCTTATCTGAAGTTTAGATGCTGTCATAGTTTAACGATAAAAATAATTTGGTCATGAATCATATTTTAATTATACAAACTTTATATGACAAAAATATGAAACAACGCCAGAGCACATATACGACAAGCAAAAAAAACTAGGCGCTATTAAAAAATAGCACCTAGTTTTTGTATTTAACCAATCTCTATCTACTTAAACAAATCGAGAGAGTGATAGTAGACTTGATTGATATGGCATCCCTGCCAATAACCTCCATATTATCCCACTTTTCATCCTTAAAACTTATAACAAGCCAGCTAATGACTTATCAACCACCTTGGCAGGCAGAGGAACATAACCATCTTTAATAACAATTTCCTGACCTTCTTTAGATAGAATCATTTTGATAAATTCTCTTTCTAAAGGAGCTAAAGCTTTGTTTGGCTGCTTATTCACATAGACATACAAGAAACGTGATAAAGGATATTCACCGGTTATAGCCGACTCAGGTGTTGCTACAATAAAAGGCGAGTCTTCTTTTTTTGCTAAAGCAACTGCTTTAACGCCTGAAGTTTTATAACCAATACCTGAATAACCGATACCGTTTAATGATGTCGATACAGACTGAACCACTGAAGCCGAACCAGGCTGTTCATTCACGTTGTTTTTGTAATCACCTTTACATAAAGCATACTTTTTGAAAAAGCCATACGTTCCAGAAACTGAATTACGGCCGTACAACTGAATACTTTTATCCACCCAAGAATCCTTCAGCCCAGCATCACCCCAAGTTGCAATGTCAGTCGGATACCCACACTTACGAGTAGATGACATAATGGCATCAACCTGAGCAATAGTCATACCTTCAATAGGGTTATCTTTATTAACATAAATCGCTAAAGCATCGATAGCGACAGGAACAGCTGTCGGCTTATAACCATATTTTTTTTCAAAAGCATCCAATTCTTTATCTTTCATTTTACGACTCATAGGGCCGATATTAGATGTTCCTTCGGTCAATGCAGGTGGCGCAGTAGATGACCCAGCGGCTTGAATCTGGATATTAACATTTGGATAATTACGTTTAAATAACTCTGCCCATAATGTCATTAAGTTAGCTAATGTATCAGAACCAACACTTGACAGGTTACCTGATACACCACTTTCTTTTTGGTACTCAGGAAGTTTAGGATCGACTATTTGCACTCCGATTGCAGAAGTACTCGCTACCGTTGCCGCAACAAATCCAACAACCGTTGCTAAAGATTTCACCTTAGACATAATTTTCATTTTTAAACCCGCATTATCAAATTAAGATGCTGTCTATTATGTACAGCAAATATGACAATGGTATGACAAAACAGGCCTTATTTTTAAATCCTACTATTGCAATTCATGTTTCATACGCTGATAGATACCACCGAAACCGCCATTACTCATCATTAAAAAGTGACTTTTCACTCCGAGCTCTTGTTGTAATTGGGCAATAATTTCATCGATAGAAGTACAAATTTGGATGTTCTCCGCATAATCTTTCAGCTCTGCCAAATCCCAAGCTAAATTTTCTGGCTGATAAATTATAGTTCTATCCGCCAAATTAAACGCATCAGCCAAGTCTTTTCGATACACCCCCATGCGCATTGTATTTGATCGAGGCTCAACTACGGCAATAATCTTCTCAGAGCCTACCTGTTTACGCAGCCCTTCTAAAGTCATTTTAATCGCGGTAGGATGATGTGCAAAATCATCATAAATCGTCGCACCACGAATATTAGCAATAACTTCCATGCGCCGCTTTACATTTTTAAATTGTGCTAGCGCAGCTATTGAATCAACAGGCAATATACCTATATGTCTTGCGGCTGCAATTGCAGCCAAGCCATTGTACACGTTATGCCGCCCGGTCAATGCCCAGCCAACTTGACCTTGCTTTTCATTAGCAAATAAAACGTCAAATTGACTAGCATCGCCCTTGATTAGCTCTGCTTGCCATTCCGCTTGTTGCCCTATAGCCGTTTGCTGTACAGGCGTCCAGCAGCCCATTGCCAGAGCATCTTGGACATTAGCATCCGCTACCGGCGCAATAATTAAACCTTGCCCGGGAATGGTTCTGACCAAATGATGAAACTGCCGTTTAATTGCCTGCAAATCATCAAAAATATCGGCATGATCAAATTCTAAATTATTTAAAATCGCCGTTCTAGGACGGTAATGCACAAACTTAGAGCGTTTATCAAAAAAAGCAGAGTCATACTCATCAGCTTCAATGACAAAAAAATCAGTCTCTCCTGCACGCGCAGAAAGGCCAAAATTCATAGGAATTCCGCCAATTAGAAAGCCAGGTTTAAATCCCTGATATTCTAGAATCCATGCCAACATGCTACTCGTGGTTGTTTTACCATGCGTGCCCGCTACCGCTAAAACCCATTTATCTTGCAATACATAATCAGAGAGCCATTGCGGGCCTGAGGTATAGTTCAAGCCTAAGTTTAAAACCGCCTCAACCTCAGGGTTGCCTCGCGACATAGCATTACCAATAACTACTAAGTCAGGCTTTATAGTTAGGTTATCAGCCTTATAGCCTTGCATTAGCTGTATTCCTTGCTCAGTTAATTGAGTGCTCATAGGTGGATAAACGTTTTGATCGGAGCCGCTAACGGTATGACCTAGCTCTCTAGCTATCAGAGCAAGCCCACCCATAAACGTACCGCAAATACCTAAAATATGAATATGCACAGCCTCTCCCTATCTAAGCCTAAAAGATTACTATATTAAAATTATGTTCATAGCCTGGTTAATGCACCAGAAAAGACTGACT
>JACUUF010000069.1 GCA_014859465.1 Methyloprofundus sp. | reverse complement strand
CGATTATTTTGCTACGTGAGAAAAAAAGTTTGCAGAGTATTATGCTACTTAATATGAAAAAAGAGACTATAAAATAGATGTAGCTGTAAGAAAAATTTTTAACGTTTGTAGCTAAAAATAGACTAATGCAGACTAAAAAAGCAGATAAAGCATCTTTGAATAAAATTTTAGGCATAATTGTTCCATAAAAAAGCCCCTAGATAAGGGGATTTTACTGATAAAGATAAAAATTTAAAATTATTGACGGCACTCAGCAGGTATATAGTTGTTTGGTGTGCCCGTACATGTCCATGATATAGGTGCTCCAGCAGTGTATTCTGGAGTTAATGTTAGTGTTGCATCCCCAGCTTTTGAATTCATTACTACGTCAATTACACCAGATGTACATGTTAATGTTTTAACGTTACCCGCAACTGCTGAATTAAAGCCTAAACAAGAGCTGGGGTCTATGGCTAAATTGCTAGCGACATTTTCGGCAACAAGTGTTTTACCACCAGAAGCTAATGAAAAAAAGCATGGGGTCATATATACTCCGCCCCGTATTGCAAGTAAAATTTGTTGGTAACATAAAAAGTGTATTAGTTTCGACTTAATCTGACACTTGCTACCGCTATATTTATTTTTGCTTCCAGCTGCCATTAGCTGTTTGATACCACCAGCCAGGTTGGGCATTGGTTATCCAGCGCTGAGCAAAGGTAGATTTAATCTGCCCTGCCCATTCTGGATGACCATTAGCATCCGCAATGGCTTGGTATAATTTATATCGATCAGCATTTTCTGCCGCAATCAATTTATTTAGTTTATTACGATCTTTTAAAGAGACATTACCTTTAGTTGTTAATAAGCCATCCGCCTGAATCGCTAAAACACCCTGATCATAAAAAGGATTTAATTCCACAAAACGAGCACGCATTTCTGCCGTTATGCGTCGAATATCGGCACTATCAACGGACAAGTTCGCTTCAGCATGGGCGGATGAAATGACCACAGATATCGCTTGATCAACGAATTGATAAATGCTTACCTGCCATGTAGGCAAAGCGCGTTGCGGACTAACTGAAGATTGCGGTTTGTTTGGCTCAAGAGTTTGGATGTCCTGAATGATTTCATCGGCTATTTTTTCTGCAGCCGCTGCGGGGAAATAAATATTAATCGTTACGCATGCTGTTAAAAGCAATGCACCAAACAGGGATAGATTTTTAATGCTCATAATACAGTTTTTCCTTTATTCAATAATAAATTCATCTGACGCGGTTATTCTGCGTAATCGCTCAAGTAAAACGCTCCAATTTAATCGCGGATTATATCCAATAACATCGATTGTCGGCAGCCCTCCTCCTTTAATAAGGTAAAAGCCATTATCTACCGCTTCAACTCCCATTAACTGACAAACACCTTGATACAAATAACAGCCAAAACCTAGCTTGTCATATCTAAAGCTACTAAACAAGCTGAGAAACCCCTTAGATAAGACGTCCGTAGCACGACTACCACCAATACTAGCAATATTTTCTACCGATTTTTGACTGATTCTATGCGTAGAATCATCTTTTTCAGGGGTTCCCATCCAAGCATAAAATGAAATCGGCTGCCAATTTTCTAAATACAGATTTTGTACGACTCCGGATAATTTTCCTTCAATATTACCGGTGTGAAATTTACGGGTAATAGCGTCTAAATCCAAATCATCAAATTCCAGATCCATATAAAAGCGGGCAAAATTGGTAAACATTCCTGATGAAGCCATATTTTTAACCCTTACTTCACCATCAAACACTTGCATCTTTAACTCACCCTCCAAAGATAAAGTTTTATTTTCATAGCGTACCGCTGGAATATAGCCACTAATTGAACCTGTTAAAGGCTGCCAGTTTAGCGCTGTTGATACTTGCTCTAAGGATAATTTGTCCACCAAACCTTCAAAATATACAACTGAGTCCTCATTATTTTCAGCCTTAGTAAAACTGAATGCCTGAATAGAAAATACGCCACCTAATACCGCTAATTTAGCTGGCTGCAATAGCCTAACTTGCTTATCAAATAAGGAAAAATCTAGACGCCCGGGGGCAAATGCAATCGCCTTTAGCTTTAATCCTTGCCAGTTGAGAAAAGAAACTTGGTTATTAACCTGTTTAGTCCAATTGATTTGACCGTTTGCCTGATCTAAAGAAAAACGCTGTTTGGTATCATCTAAAGTCAACTGTTGCACATTCATATTAATTTCTGCCACAGAATTTTGCTGTAACTTAAGCCTAGCCTCAAGTTGTCCTTGCAATTCAACACCTTTTAAAACACTAGCCTCAAAAAAGGGAGCGAGATAAATCGGGGACACTGGTTTTAATTGAGGAATATGCAGTGCGACATCAGCTACATCAATAATTAATCCTGTTTGATAATTTATTACTGCATTTGCTTCCAAGCTGGCTAACTGAACATGCTCAAATTCAATACCCGCCAAGTCAATTTTTTTCTGATCGGGCCACCAAGAACCATGATGCCTCAATGTTAGGATATGAGCACTATCAATAGCTAAATAAATTGGTTCTATATATAAAGCGCCAGAATAAATCTCAGTGTTACTTTGCCATTGCCATGCTTTTTCTTGTTTGTTCGCTCTGAGTTCAGTTTTTAAGTTGAGTGATTCACTAGCAAGCTGCCCGTGCTGGTCTTGCATTGATATTTGATCGAATAAAACCGTAGTCAGTATCGTCCGTATATTACCCTGCTCTCCGATGAGCTGTATATCAAGATCAACCAATCCTTGCCTAATGTCAAATAAATCTAAAGCCAGAAATGCCTTAAGTTGTACTAGATTTAAACCTTTTGCTTTAAGCTGTAATTGCCATTTTCCGGACTGATCTTGTGCATCAAGGGAGATTTTGCCATCAAACCAAATCAAATCATTAATAACTAATTGACTTTTATTATTTTTCACTCGAAAAGAGAAATTGAAAGCATGTGCTTTCAATAAGGTTGAATTGAAGCGCCCTTGACCTTGCCGACACTCCACATAATTTTCAAGCCAAGTAAATTTTTGACAGCGAATAGCGAGCTTACTAATATGATGAAAGGGTTCGGGGAGTTTTAAATGGGCAGAAACAAGAGAAACTTGCGGCGTCGCCTGATCAATATCAGTTATTTGCAACTTAACCTTTTGCAATGACCAATGATTAGCGCTAATTTCATCCACACCAAAGGTCACAGAATCCAAAGCCGAAACAACAGAGGCATAACTTAATAAGGCCAATAACAGACAGGTATAGCGATATGAGGTTTTACATTTTCTTGTTCTTAAACAGATAGATTTAACCAGCGTCATGTTGTGAACCCAGCGGGAGAACTCATTACTTATGTAATGCACACAACTAATTTAATGAACGGACTGAAGCCGCCCTACTGCCGACAGATTAAGAACCATAAGCAGCTTGCTTCATGGTATCGGCAATTAAACTATAAGCAATAACCCAAGCTTCTTTTACTTCTTCAGTAAAATTGTCACCCAAGCCTTGCTCTAAAACCGATAATAATGCAGCACCAACCGTTTCAAAATGAGCCGCCTCAACACCATAAATAATATGTCGCTTGCCCATCGCCTGTAGCATAGTCTCTACTTGTTCTAAATTATCAAGTGAGTTAACAACGACATTTAAGGTGGTCATCAGTTTATCTCCCTGATAATCTAACTTTCCTTTAAAAAGCTTTTTAACACTAGGATCTAATTCAAATAAGCGCGCATAAAATAATTTTGCCGCCTGCTCTTTGATAGGGATGATTCCTTGCCACGATGCTTGAATTAGCTGTATTTGATAGGCACTAAGCGCCGAAGGATCTTCCTGTCTATATTGCGGCTGAGTTTGCTTCTGTTTTTGTATATTTTGCATCAAAAGTAAGCAGGCGAGGCCTATCACAACAAACAAAATACCGTACATCATAAAGATTCCTTCACTATTAATTATGTGTTTTCATCAAAAACACAGTTACGCCCAAGTATCCCGCAAAGTAACAGTCCGATTAAACACTAATTTGCTTGCCGAACTATCTTCAGTATCCAAACAAAAATAACCCACGCGTTCAAATTGAAACCGGCTTCCTGGCTCAGCCTTTGCAAGGCTAGATTCAACTTTAGCACCGGCCACAATGACCAAGGAGTTAGGGTTCAATGCATCACAAAAGTTCTCTTGCGCGCTAGGGTTAGCGACGCTAAATAAACGATCATACAAACGCACTTCAGCATCTAAAGCATGATCAGCAGCAACCCAGTGAATCACCCCTTTTACTTTACGCCCTTCCGGATTTTTGCCTAACGTATTTACATCGTAAGTACAACGTAATTCGATAATTTTACCGGCTGCATCTTTGATGACTTTATTACATTTAATCACATAAGCACCACGCAAGCGGACTTCGCCACCGTCAACTAAACGCTTGTATTTCGGAGGAGGAACATCAGCAAAATCATCTTGTTCTATATAGATAACTTTAGAAAAAGGAACGGTACGTTTGCCCAGTGTTTCATCTTGCGGATGGTTGCTCATTTGCAACTGCTCCACTTGAGCATCGGGATAATTTTCTAGGACGATTTTTAGAGGCTCTAACACAGCCATGGCACGCAATGCGGTATTATTCAAATCTTCACGGATGCAATTTTCTAATACCGACATTTCAATCCATGCGTCTTTTTTAGTCACACCAATACGCTCGCAAAAATTACGAATGGCAGCAGGCGTGAATCCCGCACGGCGTAAACCTGCGATAGTTGGCATACGCGGATCATCCCAGCCACTAACATGGCCTTCGACTACCAGTTGGTTTAATTTACGTTTACTAACAATGGTATATTCCAGCTCTAAGCGGGAAAATTCAATTTGCTGTGGATGACAATCGATAGTGATGTTATCTAAGACCCAATCATATAAAGGGCGATGATCAGCAAACTCAAGCGTACACAGTGAGTGCGTAATCCCTTCTAAAGCATCAGAAATACAATGGGTATAATCATACATAGGATAAATACACCAAGCATCACCGGTGCGCTGATGAGGTACTTTACGAATACGGTATAAAGCTGGGTCACGCATATTGATATTTGATGCGGCCATATCAATTTTGGCGCGCAACAAATATTGTCCATCGGCAAACTCACCGGCACGCATACGGGCAAATAAATCCAGATTTTCAGCAATGCTACGATGGCGATCCGGGCTTTCTTTACCTGGCTTAGTTAATGAGCCACGATATTCACGCATTTGCTCTGCATCAAGGCTATCAACATAAGCTAGGCCTTTCTCTATCAATTCGAGCGCAAAACCATAAAGCAGCTCAAAATAATCCGAGGAATGTCTTAACTCAGCCCATTCAAAACCCAGCCAATGCACATCTTTTTCAATCGCACGTACATACTCAATACTTTCCTTTTCTGGATTCGTATCATCAAAGCGTAAATTACATAGACCGTTAAATTCAGAGGCGACGCCAAAATTTAAGCAAATCGACTTTGCATGGCCAATATGTAAAAAACCATTAGGTTCCGGTGGAAAGCGCGTAATAACTTTGTTATGTTTATGTTCCGCTAAATCTTTAGCGACTATTTGACGTATAAAATTTGTAGCAGGTAAATTTTCTATTGTTGACATTTAGCTATTTGGAAACAAGAATTAAACAAAGCACAGACAAAAAACGCTGTGCACGACAGATGAACCACCCTAATAGGAGCGTTACAATAGCATAAATATAATACGATAGTAACTAGCAAAATCCGCCTTTCAAACAAATTCAATGCCACCTATGCAAACCCCAAAAAGCACACGAGCCAAGCCGTATTATAATTCTGGCAGACAATTATCACCTTGGCGTGAAAACCTTAATACGCTTATTTTTGGCGTGGAAACGCGCGCTGGAAAGCTGTTTGATATTATCTTAATTATCAGTATTTCCATCAGTGTATTAGTGGTTATGTTGAGCAGCGTAGAGGCATTTTACAATCAATATACCGCGTTATTGTTTTATATAGAGTGGGCATTTACCCTATTATTTACCTTAGAATATATTTTTCGACTGATTGCAGTACGCCAGCCCAAACTTTATGTGCGTAGTTTTTTTGGTGTTATCGATCTACTATCTATCCTACCTAGCTATCTCGGTCTGTTGCTTCCGGGCGTCAAATATTTATTGATTATCCGCATTCTGCGTTTACTGCGCATTTTCCGTATTTTTAAATTAGCGGAATATATCGAGGAAGCTGAGGTTTTAATGGCAGCAATGCGAAGTAGCTGGCATAAAATCTTAGTTTTTTTATATGTGGTGTTAACGCTGGCGATTATCTTTGGCTCACTACTTTATGTGGCCGAGGGCAGTGCTGCAGGATTTACTAGTATCCCCAAATCGGTTTACTGGGCTATCGTTACCTTAACTACCGTAGGTTATGGCGATATTGCCCCGCAAACCCCATTAGGGCAAATTATAGCCTCTAGTATTATGATTATGGGTTATGGGATTTTGGCCGTACCAACTGGAATTTATAGCGCCGAACTAATCAAACATTACCAAACAGATAAACTAGTGAATCATGCCTGTCCCAACTGCGGCCAGATTGGTCATGATCAAGATGCTGATTTTTGCAAATATTGCGGTAATTCTTTAGAGTAAGCGGAAAAGGAAGGTACAAAAAATAAGATCGGAGCTTGTTTTATTACTACCTGTAGAGTGGACTTCAGTTCGCTTTTATCGAGCGATCATGGCGCACTAAAGTACGCCCATTATTTATGTACATTCCAGCACGCGATAATCGCTCGACAACTTAATGCCAACCGCCATATTGTTTAGTTGGGTCGCCACGAAAGCCTGTAGATGTTTTATTCGCATCAGGCACACCCACTGTACTATCGGCGGCCATAACCATATTAGCATAAGTATAGCCACCTAAAGCCTTGGCTCGCTTAGCAATTTTAGTAGTTAATGGACTAATATCATAACTAGAGACAGCCGAGGAAATAACGACAGCTATTAGCTTTTCTTCTGACCCCTTAGGACTCACCGTTAACACAATTGGCAAAGTCGTTCCTTGTGGAATTTCAATCGAATAGTTTTTACTATTTTCTAGTTGTGTCTGTGCAACCACTTTTCCCGTACTGTCTTCAACTTTAATTTTGGCATCTACTACAGAGCCTTTTTCATCGGTTACAGCGCCTGTTAATATTTTCATTTGCTTATAGCTTTGCACTGGCACATCAAGCCAAGGTTTATGCTGTTTTTGATCCTCACAAGCCACTAAGATTGTGCTGGCAATTGACAGAGTGAGTAAGCGTATAATCATTTTATTATTATAAGTATGCATTGTTACTATCCTACATCTATCCACAAAAATGAATCATAACACAAGGATATACTGATACTTTAAATAGGCTTAGGAATCACTTATAAAAAGAAGACGCCCCCAATCCTTTAAGTTGCTTGAGCAAGTCAGGCATCGAAAAAATTATTTTCTGTCTTGCTTGCGAGTTTTTTTCTCGTAAATAATGAGCAAAATATAAATCCACACCACAAACCTTAGGTATCACAGAACAACGCCCCCTAATCAATAATTGCTTACCTTTTATGCGATAAGTTAAAGGGATAGCGTCATCCAACACTGAGCCAATAAAAATCATCTCCAAACGCTTAGCAAAGCCATCGTAATGAATTTCACCATTTGCAATCGTTAAATCAGCCAATACAGTCTGCTGCTCATCTAAAGATTCGGCATAAACTTGCAAGTGGCTGTGTGCTAAATCCTGCCGCACTAATTCAGCTAACACCTCTGCCGTAAGCCCACCTTTATCTGCATCTAAAAATAATTCCAAGCCAAAAATTTCACGCATAATAAATATATCACCAATTGCTAAAGTAGTAATGATTCTAGCATTAAAAGCTGATTCAAATTAAAATGACTCAATAAACTTACATATTAAGAGCCTCTGTGCTATATCATCTCTTATAGACTTCTCACTTTGATTTAACTATTTATTAATGACTGATCATAAACTTACCCACCTAAAAGAACTCGAAGCGGAAAGCATCCATATTATTCGCGAAGTTGCCGCTGAATTCGAGCGCCCTGTCATGCTTTATTCCGTAGGGAAAGACTCCGCTGTTATGCTGCATTTAACGCGCAAAGCTTTCTATCCAGGCAAACCCCCTTTTCCATTAATGCATGTCGATACCACCTGGAAATTCAAAGAAATGATTGAATTTCGGGATAAATATGTCAAAGAACTAGGTTGGGATTTAATCGTCTATTCGAATCAGGAGGGTATTGATCAAGGCATTGGCCCTTTTACCCATGGCAGTAAAAAACATACTGACGTGATGAAAACCGAAGGCTTAAAACAAGCCTTAAATAAATATAAATTTGATGCTGCTTTTGGTGGCGCGCGCCGCGATGAAGAAAAATCACGCGCTAAAGAACGGGTGTATTCATTCCGCGATAAAAACCATGGTTGGGATCCTAAAAATCAGCGACCTGAATTATGGAATATCTATAACGGTAAAATTGATCAAGGTGAAAGCATTCGAGTATTCCCTATTTCCAACTGGACGGAGCTGGATGTTTGGCAATATATCCATTTAGAAAACATCCCCATTGTGCCACTTTACTTTGCCAAAGAGCGCCCTGTTGTCGATAAAGATGGCATGTTAATTATGGTTGATGATGAGCGTATGCCTATCGGACCAGATGAAAAAATAGAAATGAAAATGGTACGTTTTCGTACTTTAGGTTGCTATCCCTTAACGGGAGCAGTGGAGTCAACGGCAACAACACTGCCAGAAATTATTCAAGAAATGTTATTAACCACCACTTCTGAGCGACAAGGTCGATTGATTGACCATGACTCAGCAGGTTCGATGGAACAGAAAAAACGCGAAGGGTATTTTTAAGCATAAACGCTTCTCGATTTCGCTTAATCTCATTTTTAGGAAAACAATACCATGTCACACCAGTCAGACCTTATTAGTAGCGATATAGATGCTTATTTAGCACAACATGAACGTAAAGAATTATTACGTTTTTTAACCTGTGGTAACGTTGATGACGGCAAAAGCACACTTATCGGCCGTTTGCTGTACGATTCCAAAATGATTTATGAAGATCAGTTAGCCGCTGTGCAATCTGATAGCGTCAAATCAGGCACTACCGGTGCTGGCAAAATCGATTTAGCTTTATTAGTCGATGGGCTACAAGCAGAACGCGAACAAGGCATTACCATTGACGTTGCTTACCGCTACTTCTCTACTGCAACACGTAAATTCATTATTGCCGATACCCCGGGGCACGAGCAATATACACGCAACATGGCCACCGGAGCTTCAACTTGTGACTTAGCCGTTATTTTGATTGATGCCCGTTATGGCGTACAAACACAAACTAAACGTCACAGCTTTATCGCCTCATTACTAGGTCTGAAACATATTATTGTCGCCATCAATAAAATGGATTTGGCTAATTATAGTGCAGATACCTACGAAAAAATCAAAGCAGATTATATAGATTTCGTGGCCAATCTTGATGGCCTAAATGATATTCACTTTATTCCGATGTCGGCTTTAGATGGCGATAACGTTGTCAATAAAAGCGAGAATATGCCTTGGTATACAGGTCTAACGATGATGGAAACATTGGAAACCGTTAAAATAGCCGATGATGAGAACTTTTCTGATCCCCGTTTTCCCGTGCAATATGTCAACCGCCCTAACCTCGATTTTCGTGGTTTCTGCGGGACGGTAGCTTCTGGTATTTTCCATAAAGGGGATAAAATTACCGCATTGCCTTCTGGAAAAACTAGCACGATTAAATCCATTGTTACTTTTGATGGCGAGCTAGAGGAAGCTTTTCCTCCAATGGCAATCACCTTAACGCTCAATGATGAAATTGATATTAGCCGTGGTGATACGATTGTCAGCAGCGACCAACTTCCTAGCGTTGCCGATAAATTTGATGCCAACATTGTTTGGATGGCAGAAAATGCACTGACGCCAGGCAAACAATATATTTTAAAATTGGCAACACGCAGCGTTTCAGGTTCAATTGCTAATATTCAACACCGCATTGATGTCAATACCCTTGAACATCATGATGCCAAAAAACTACAGCTCAATGAAATTGGCCTATGTACAATTTCAGTTAATGCCCCGGTTGTTTTTGATGCTTATAAACGCAGTAAAGGCACAGGTTCATTTATCATTATCGACCGCCTAACAAATGTTACGGTGGGTGCTGGCATGATTACAGGCGCTAGTTCAGAGCTTGAATTAAGTCATGTATCAGCTGAAGAACGTGCGGCACGATTTGCCCAACAAGCAGTTTCTATTGCTTTAACTGGCGCCAATAAAGAACAAGTAGCTTATCAATTAGAAAGAAAATTATTTGACAATGGCCATGCAACAACGGTGTTAACGTCCGATTTAACTAGTGCGATTGCAGTCGTTAAGCAGGCGGGATTAATTTGTATTTGTACGGCAAATAGCGTCTGTGATTTAACTTTTGATGCTGACCAAGTTTCCCTGGATGACATTCATTTGGCACTAAAAGATAAAAACATTATCCACTAACACTGTATAGGTAAATAACAATTAGGGTGTTCGCGCGCCCTAAATTACCACAACCAAAGGATCTGACTCATGACGCAAAAAATCACCAAAGCTGTTTTTCCGGTTGCCGGATTAGGCACTCGCTTCCTGCCAGCAACGAAAGCCAGCCCTAAAGAAATGCTACCTATTGTCGATAAGCCACTGATCCAATATGCCGTAGAAGAAGCAATAGCAGCGGGCATAGACACGATGATTTTTATTACAGGGCGCAATAAACGTGCGATACCAGATCACTTTGATAAATCTTACGAATTAGAAAAAGAGCTAGAAGCAAAAAATAAGTTGCAAGTCTTAGATATGGTGAGAAATATTCTGCCACCCAATGTGTCATGTATCTTTATTCGCCAATCTGAAGCCTTAGGTTTGGGTCATGCGGTATTATGTGCACAAGCTGTTGTTGGCAATGAACCGTTTGCGGTTATTTTGGCTGATGATTTAGTAGAAAATGGTAATCACGGTTGCATATTGCAAATGACTGAGCAGTTTGCTAAAACGCCGCATTCAATTCTTGCCGTCGAGCGCGTAGCTCCTAATGAAACCGATAAATATGGTATTGTAAAAACAATCCCTACTGATAACGGTAAAATCGGTGAAGTTCAGTCTATCGTAGAAAAGCCTAAACCCGATGTTGCGCCAACTAATTTAGGCGTTATTGGTCGTTATATTTTAACTCCCGCTATTTTTGCCGAAATCAAAAATACAGGCAAAGGTGCTGGAAATGAAATTCAACTTACTGATGCCATTGCTTCCTTATTAAAAAAAGAAAAAGTCCTAGCCTATGAGTTTGAAGGCATACGCTATGATTGCGGCACCAAGCTAGGTTTTTTAATCGCAACTGTTGAACAAGCCTTATTACACAAAGAATTAAAAGATGACTTTCTGGATTACCTTAAAACCTTAGCTAAAAAATATACCCAATAAATTTTCTAAATTTAGACGCTTGCCCATAACTCTAGTCGGCAAGCGTCTTTCACCTCTTCCTTTATTTATAATCCCAATGGATACAATCAGCATTCGTGGTGCAAGAACGCATAATTTAAAAAATATCGATCTTGATTTACCCAGAGATTCATTAATCGTAATTACCGGTTTATCTGGTTCAGGTAAATCATCCCTTGCGTTTGATACCATTTATGCCGAAGGCCAAAGGCGTTATGTAGAATCTTTATCTGCGTATGCGCGGCAGTTTCTATCGATGATGGAAAAACCTGATGTCGACCACATTGAAGGTCTGTCACCAGCCATATCGATTGAGCAAAAATCCACCTCACACAATCCACGCTCCACCGTCGGCACAATCACCGAAATATACGATTATTTAAGACTGCTTTACGCGCGAGCGGGAACACCTTGCTGCCCAACTCATGGCCTATCCTTAGAGGCACAAACCATCAGCCAGATGGTCGATCACATCTTAGAACAAGAACAAGATGAGCGCTGGATGCTGTTAGCGCCTGTGGTCAATGAGCGCAAAGGCGAACATATTCAACTATTAGAAGACTTACAAGCACAAGGCTTTATCCGTGTGCGTATTGATAGTGTCGTTTATGAACTTGATGAATTACCCGAGATAGATGGTAAGAAAAAACATACTATCGAAGTCATTATTGATCGCTTCAAAGTGCGTCCAGATATGAGCCTGCGCTTAGCAGAATCCTTTGAAACAGCACTGAGAATTGCCGGCGGCATAGCCACGGCAATTAGTATCGATGATCCAAAAAAACAATTAGTTTTCTCAGAAAAATATGCCTGTTCACAGTGCGGCTATAGCATTACTGAATTAGAGCCACGCATTTTTTCCTTCAATAACCCGAAAGGAGCCTGTAGTGCTTGTGATGGTTTAGGCGTGAAACAACATTTCGACCCTAATCTGGTAGTACATAATAAAGAGATAAGCTTAGCAGCAGGTGCAGTTAGAGGCTGGGACAGGCGTAATGGCTATTATTATCAGCTTATTTGTTCACTGGCCCAACATTACGACTTTGATCCTGAGACTCCTTTTAACCAGCTTAGTGAAGACATTCAACACATCATTTTATATGGGAGTGGTCGCAAAGCCATAGACTTTAACTTTATCTCTGCTGACGGCAAAAAACGCAAAAAACGCCATAGCTTTGAGGGCATTATTGCTAATATGGAGCGTCGTTATAAAGAAACTGAATCCCAAGTTATACGCGATGAATTAGCTAAATATCAAACCAATAAATCCTGTTCTAGCTGCCACGGCTCACGTTTAAATACTGCCGCACGTCACGTCTTTATCGCCTCAAAACCGCTCTATGAGATTACTAGCTTACCTATCCGACAAGCCTTGCAATTTTTCCAGACTTTAGATTTACCAGGACAGCGCGGACAAATAGCGGAAAAAATTAATACTGAAATTCAGCAGCGATTAGAATTTTTAGTCAATGTCGGTCTTGATTATCTTAGTCTGGATCGTAGTGCCGATACGTTATCTGGAGGAGAAGCGCAACGTATTCGCCTTGCCAGTCAAATCGGTGCAGGGCTAGTTGGCGTTATGTACGTTTTAGACGAACCCTCTATAGGCTTACACCAGCGCGACAATGATCGCTTACTAAAAACCTTATTCAGACTACGCGACTTAGGTAATACGGTTATTGTTGTCGAACATGACGAAGATGCTATTCGTGCCGCACAATACGTAGTTGATATAGGCCCTGGAGCGGGCGTTCATGGTGGGCAAATTATCGCCCAAGGAACACCGGATGAAGTGATTAATAATGAACTCTCGATCACCGGGCAATATTTATCAGGTAAGTTGGCCATCAGCCTACCTAAACAGGTCACACCACGCGATGAAAAACATCTCATTACCGTGCGCAATGCACAGGGCAATAATTTAAAAAACATTGATGTCAGCTTTCCAGTTGGCTTATTTACCTGTGTCACAGGCGTCTCCGGCTCGGGCAAATCGACATTAATCAATGATACTTTATATCGCTATGCGGCCCGCGCAATTAACCGTGCATCTACGCTACCGGCACCTTGTGACGATGTCGAAGGTTTGGAACAGTTTGATAAAATTGTCGATATAGACCAAAGCCCAATTGGCCGTACACCACGCTCGAATCCAGCCACTTATACCGGCTTATTTACCCCAATACGTGAACTATTTGCAGCGACCCCAGAATCACGCTCTCGCGGCTACACACCTGGCCGTTTTAGCTTTAATGTTAAAGGGGGACGCTGTGAGTCTTGTAAAGGCGATGGCGTTGTTAAAGTAGAAATGCACTTTCTGCCTGACGTTTTTGTCCATTGTGACACCTGTGCCGGTAAGCGCTACAATCGTGAAACCCTAGAAATTCGCTATAAAGGTAAAACCATTAACGAAGTATTAGATATGACTGTTGAAGAAGCGTATACCTTCTTTAATCCTGTGCCTACTTTAGCACGCAAACTGCAAACTTTATTGGATGTTGGTTTGAGTTATATTACTTTAGGGCAAAATGCCACCACCTTATCCGGTGGCGAAGCACAACGCATTAAGTTAGCAAAAGAATTATCTAAACGCGATACCGGCCAAACCTTATATATATTAGATGAACCTACCACGGGCTTACATTTTCATGATATTCAGCAATTACTCAATGTATTACATACTTTGCGTGACCACGGCAATACGATCATCGTCATTGAACATAACCTAGATGTTATTAAAACCGCAGACTGGGTTATTGACATAGGTCCTGAGGGAGGAAATGGTGGCGGAATGCTTATCGCAGAAGGGTCACCTGAACAAGTATCACATATCGAAGCATCCTATACAGGCCATTACTTAAAACGCTTTTTTACGCCAGAAAAAACTGCATTGACCAATTAAGTAATCACTTGGATTATAGGCTTTTGCTTAATCTTAGAGTATTTTTAAATAACGCACCAATATACGATTCAAGGGGAGATAATGCAGTCATTTATCCAAGCAGTGATTAACAAATATGAAGCAAGCCCAGTTCGTTTACTGCACATTCTGCGTGATACACAAGCAAAGTTCCAGCATATTTCTCCAGAGGCGATTGAAATAATCGCTGCTGGCCTAACTATTCCACGCACCCAAATTATTAGTGTTGTTGAGTTTTATAATTTTCTACATTTAACGCCGCGTGGAAAATACGATATTTTAATCAGCGACTCAATTACCGATCATATGCTCGGCAAGCAAAATTTAATGCACTATTTTGCCAGTCAATTAAACGTAACTATTGGTAAAGTTCGCGCTGATGGCCTGGTCAGCTTAGATAATACCTCATGCACCGGCATGTGCGATCAAGGGCCAGCCGGTTTAGTTAATGGCTATGCTTTAACCCACTTAGATAGGCCGCGTATCGATGCTATTACCCAACTGATAGAACAAGCAATACCAATTCAACAATGGCCAGCGGAATTTTTTACCGTTAACGATAATATTCATCAAGCGGGATTGTTATTACAAGCACCCATTACAAAGGGTGAAGCCTTAAAAGCACGTTATCAAAGAGGTTTAACAGAGACACTGACAGAAATTGATATTTCAGGCTTACGCGGACGCGGTGGCGCAGGCTTTAAAACAGCCATGAAATGGCGTTTTTGTTCCGAAGAAGCAGAAAGCGAGCGCTATGTTGTCTGTAATGCCGACGAAGGTGAGCCCGGCACCTTTAAAGATAGAGTACTGTTAAATTCTTATGCTCATCAAGTATTTGAAGGCATGACCGTTTGTGCCAGCATTATCGGATCTGAACAAGGTTTTCTCTACCTACGTGGCGAATACCTGCATCTCTACGAAAAATTACAGGCAATACTGACAGAGCGCCGTGCCGCTGGCTTATTAGGCACTAATATTTTAGCTCAAGGTTTAAACTTTGATATCGAGATTCGCTTAGGTTTAGGCGCTTATATTTGCGGCGAAGAATCTGCCTTAATTGAATCTTTAGAAGGTAAATGCGGCATTCCTAGAAACCGTCCTCCCTACCCTGTCTCACAAGGATATTTAAACAAGCCTACCGTAGTTAATAACGTCGAAACCTTCATGGCTGCCGCTAAAATAACCGTTGTAGGCGGACAATGGTTTGCTGATGTTGGCACCGAAAAATCTGATGGTACAAAAATCCTCAGCATTAGCGGAGATTGCTCTAAACCTGGCATTTATGAATACCCTTTTGGCACCAGCATAAGACAAGTACTACATGATTGTGGGGCACACAATGTATTCGGCGTTCAAGTAGGCGGACCATCAGGAACCTTTATCAGCGCCCAAGAATTAGATCGTGTCTTAGCCTTTGAAGACTTAGCCACGGGCGGCTCGTTTATTATTTTTAATCACTCACGTAATGTTCTCGATATGGTTAAAAATTTCACGCATTTCTTTGCTCATGAAAGTTGCGGGTTTTGTACACCGTGCCGTGTTGGCACCTCTTTATTAAAAAAACAACTCGATAAAATTGTTGAGGGTCATGGCTCCGCTGGTGATGTGGCGGCTTTAGAAGCATTGTCTCGCTTAGTCAACAACAACAGTCATTGCGGTCTAGGGCAAACGGCGGCAAACCCTATTTTATCGACTTTGCAACGCTACCCCGAATTATACGAAAAGCAACTCAAACAAATCAGTTATGAACCAGGCTTTGATTTAGATGCATCATTGGCAACCGCAAGGCGTTTAGCCAATCGTGATGATGCCGGCGCACATTTAGCACAAGTGGAAGAGGATTAATCATGAGCAAAACAATTACTATTGATGGCCAGGAAATCGCTTTCCAAGAAGGTCAAACGATTATGGATGCGGCCATAGAGGCCAATGTTTATATTCCGCATTTATGTCACAATCCAGATTACACGCCGCACGGTAGTTGCAAGTTATGCACGGTAAAAGTCAACGGCCGTAATTGTTCCGCCTGTACTTTTCCGGCATCCGAAGGACAGGACATCATTAATAAAAGTAGTGACTTAGAAAAAGATCGGAAAAGAATCACGCAAATGTTATTTGTCGAAGGCAATCATTTTTGCCCTTCTTGCGAAAAGACCGGTAACTGCCAGCTTCAGGGCGTCGCCTATTATTTGGATATGCATGACAATCATTTCCCGCATTTCTTCGCTAATCGTGAAATGGATGCTTCGCATCCCGATATTTTAATTGACCATAACCGCTGTATTTTTTGTAATTTATGCGTACGTGCTAGCCAGGAAAAAGATGGCAAAAATGTATTCGCTATCAGTGGTCGAGGCATTAATAAACATCTCATCGTCAATTCCAAAAGTGGCAAATTAAAAGACAGTAATATTGAACTCAATGACTGTGCAACTCATATTTGTCCAACCGGTGCTATTTTGATTAAACGCACTGCTTATCAAGTACCTATAGGACAACGTATTTACGACCACCAACAGATTGATGAAGTCGCCTTAGCTAAGGAGCACAAATAACATGGCCAAAAAATTTAAAGTTGCCACGACCTCATTAGCAGGCTGTTTCGGTTGTCATATGTCTTTTTTAGATATTGATGAACGCATGTTGGAACTAGCACAACATGTTGAATTTGATCGCTCGCCCCTAACTGATATTGAGCACTGTGGTCCTTGCGATATAGGTTTAATTGAAGGCGGCGTGTGCAATTCCGAAAATGTGCATACCTTACGTGAATTTCGTAAAAACTGTAAAATTCTAGTCGCAGTGGGTGCTTGTGCGATTAATGGTGGATTACCTGCCATGCGCAATCATTTTGCACTCGAAGACTGTTTAAATGAATCCTACATAAATGGTCTTGGTGTCGAAAATGCACAAATACCCAGTGACCCCGAATTACCTTTGTTGTTAGATAAAGTACGGCCTGTACATGAAATTGTGAAGGTTGATTATTACTTACCCGGCTGCCCACCCTCTGGGGATGTTTTTTGGGCATTTTTAAGCGATATAATTGCTGGACGCGAGCCGAGCTTACCTTATGAATTAGTGCATTTTGATTAGCGATGACCGAGTTTTTACCGCAGCGGATAAAACAGCATTGAAGTTAAAGAAATTCACTCTCAAAATCGTCGACCAACAAGTCAGCCTCTATTAGCAAAAAAAAGACCTCATCATCTTGACTCTCAATGACTTGCTCCATTAACCAAACTTCACTGTCTACATTAGCCAG
>JACUUF010000346.1 GCA_014859465.1 Methyloprofundus sp. | reverse complement strand
TACAAACCTACATTCACCACGAACACCCCACAAAATAAACCTTCAACATGCCAGACAATAGGTATGCGCAAACCACTGAAAAGAGAGCTAGTACCTACGAACTCGCCTTACCAAACCAATCAACCGGCAAGATGACAGGGATAAGGTTTCATACCCTATAACAATGCAAAAGTGCCTTATACTAAGTGTTAGCTTTGAACCTAAAGGATAAATAATGACTCAGGAACTAGATTGGAAAAAATATCAATTTATAACGACTGTACAGACTGCATTAATAAATAATGCAATCAATTTGTCTTTGAACGATGATGCTATTAAAAACAGAGCTATTTTCTCTGCTACAAGTACTCTAATTAATATGGATGATGCGTTTTATGCCGCCGATAGAATACCTAAAGAGATGAATGCCCATAAGGCTGCATGTCAGTTTGTAGAGTTTTCGTGCGAAAACTTGAGACCAGAAGGACAACAAGTACCTTTATGGTTTGCTCGTTATTAAATCACTAACAAAGCACTCAAGCCGACTGAGCTAAGTTTAATTGTTAGGCTGTCATTGAGAAAATCATAGACTAAGGAAATACGATGCTAAAAATTGAAGATTTAAATTTAGGGTTCAGTGATGCGGAAAACTACAAGCGAAGGGAGAATAAAGATCTTCTAAATCATCTATTTCTCAGAACGCCCTCTTTGGAAAAGCTGTGTTCGCCTTCCACTACATTCTTAGTGGGTGAAAAAGGTACTGGAAAAACAGCATATGCAGTTTATATGTCCAATAGTTCATACGGTGACAATGTCTCATCGCTGCGATACATAAGAGAAACGGAATACCAAAAATTTATAACTCTTAAAAATGAAAAACATTTGGATCTTTCAGATTACAGCTCTATCTGGAAAGTAATTATATATCTACTTTTATCTGAGCAAATATATCAGAGCGAAGGAAAAGAAGGTTTATTTAAACGGTTTAGCAAGTTTCAAGCTCTTCATGATGCGATTCAAGAATATTATTTCCATGCATTCTCGCCAGAAATCATTCATGCTTTGCAGTTCGTTCGAGAATCTAAGATCGTTGCAGAATTACTTTCAAAACATGCAAAGGTCAAAGGCGAGCAAACAGAAACTATAGCCTTTAGTGAATCTCGATTTCAAACCAATCTGTTATATATACAGAAGAATTTTGAGCAGGCCATTAGTTCGCTAAAACTCGAAAAAAGTCACATTCTATTTATTGATGGAATAGATATTAGGCCGTCAACAATTCCATTTGAAGAGTATTTAGATTGTATTAAGGGGTTGGCAAATGCTGTATGGGAAATTAATAATGATTTCTTCCCAAGTATCAGAGATTCAAAGGGCAGATTAAGAGCCGTCCTCTTGGTTCGTCCCGATATCTTTTCGTTGTTGGGCCTCCAGAATCAGAATACAAAGATACGAGATAACTCGGTTTTATTAGACTGGAGCACTGATTATAAAGCACATCGTTCTAGTGATTTATTCTCAGTAACAGATCAAATCTTGAAGCACCAACAAAAGGAAGCCAAGAAATTAAATATTGGCGACTCATGGGATTACTATTTTCCGTTTGACACACCAAATTTGATGACACAATTTGAAAAGCCATCTTCTTTTGTTAGCTTTTTAAGGTTCGCGCTCTATCGGCCTAGAGATATAGTTACAATGCTTTCAATGCTCCAAGAAACTTTCGTAAAAACATCACAGGATAAAAACAGATCGTTTTCGCAAGACGATTTCGAGCAGAGCACGTTCAGACGAAACTACGCTGATTATTTAATCGGAGAAGTAAAAGATCAGTTGGCTTTTTATTATGGCGATGACGAATACGAAAACTTTCTTAAGTTTTTTGAATTCCTGGATGGAAAAAATAAATTTACCTATGAAGAGTACATTAAAGCTTTTGAGGATCATCAAAATTACTTAAGCCAGGTCAATGATAAAACACCTAGGTTTATGGCTACTCCCCCTGACTTTCTTCAATTTCTATATGATCTAAATGTGATAAGTTTTATAGAAAGAACTGAAGAAGGAAAAACTCATATTCATTGGTGTTTTAGAGAACGAACATATTCAAATATCTCACCAAAAGTAAAACTAGGGGAAACTTATGAGATTTTTTATGGCATGTCAAAAGCGCTAAATACGGGCAAGAAACTTTATCGTGGAAAAGCCTAACAAAGTATTACAGCGGACAAGTTCCTGAATGAGGCGTTATGTCGACCTTGTGCCGAGTTACTGGAATTGCTTGGTTCGCTATACCAAACCATATGGTTACGATTCGGGGCGCAATTAATTGCCTGATGTTTACATTCTTAGAAACCGCTTAGTTGCATTCCTTGATGTACTCGGTTTTGGCAACATGTTGCAGTCATTGGACGTAGAGCTTCTTCACGAAAAGTATTCACAATTCATTGATGACATTAAAACCATGACCTTCTACCAAGCTCAAGGTGATAGAACAGGAAGAACAAATTTTGCACATGCACAAATTGTTTCCGACTCAATAATTCTTGTCTCCAACGAAGTCGACGACATCTACAATGTGAATAATTTCATTGCCGCCGTAAGTTTTCTTCTAGAAAACGGGCTAATATCTAGACTCTTTCTGCGCGGAGCTATCGCGTACGGCGATTTCCTTTTGGATGTTGATCGCCAAATATTCCTGAGCAAAGCACTATCCGAAGCCGTTATGTCCACTTGCTCTCAAACGACTTCTATCCTGCAAAGGGATTCAAGGCAATGAAAACACGAAGTGGCATGAGAATTCAGTTTATCGGCGCTGACGGAAAGTCTTGCCAACCTGATAACAAACAAGTTCAGCTAACAGTCGAAGGGCGGTGGATAGATTGACATAACACAGTTATACACAATGAGGGCTTTTACCGTTCACAATAAAGTTTTGATAGGCCTGACCACCAGGCCTGGTGGTTTCACTAACTGAG
>JACUUF010000345.1 GCA_014859465.1 Methyloprofundus sp. | reverse complement strand
GGAAATATAAAAATCCCCTTTAAAATCAATAACTATTATCCCGAACTCAGGTTATATTTAATAGCTATTTGATTTTCCCCTTACTCCTTCAGGGAAGTGATTGTTAATCATATTCTTAACCTGAGTTCGGGATAAGAAAATCCCTTTAATATCTAGTTGTTACAGTTATATTTATGTATTTTTGTCTAAAAATACAAATAATTTTGGATTTTTAAGTCGCCTTTTAAGGGGGTATCTGCATGATTTGGCTAGGAAAATCATGGAAATATAAAAATCCCCTTTAAAATCAATAACTATTATCCCGAACTCAGGTTATTCTTAACCAAGCAGCGCCTAAAAGAGCAGCCCTAAATCATCACTTCGCTCTCATGGAGTAGCAACTAAATATCTGCCCAATTATTTGGGATGGTGCAGAGTAATGGATCAGAACCGCGACTTAACTCCTAAGACATTGCTACACTATGCCCTTGGGGATTTTCAACACTTAACGGTGACATAGCCTATAACTCTGGTATTTATAAAAATGACTAAATGCCTATAGAAGGCCAAGAATATATAGATTACTCGAATTTATAAAATCGTAGAATGGGAATAAAAAATCAGAAGCTAGGATGATTTTTTATAATTTCTTGAACATGCACTAAAACATGGGCTAATATTTTATATTATAAAAAATAATCTATAAAACATAGTGTTACTGCCATAAATGGCGGAGAGCAAGGGATTCGAACCCTTGATACGTTGCCGTATACACGCTTTCCAGGCGTGCGCCTTCGACCGCTCGGCCAGCTCTCCACAATATAGGCTGCTCAACGAGCGTTGAACAGCCGTATATTGTAATGCAGCTTGGATTTTATTACAATGAATTAATCTTGCATTGTCTCTAGTTCGTCCCAACGTTTATATGCATGAGCTAAATCTTGCTCAACTTGAGTTAACTCTGCTAGTACGATATTAATCGCATCTTGCGCTTGCTGATAAAATTTAGCATCCGATATTTTTTCATTCACTTTGACTTGTTGCGCTTCCAATTTGTCAATTTGTAGCGGCAATTCTGCCAATTCTTTTTGTTCTTTAAAGCTTAATTTCTTCTTTTTAGCTGCTACAGCTAGGTTCGATGTGGGCTGAGGCGTTTTTTTCTTAGCTGGTTTTTCGACCAACCTAGCCTGCTCTTTACTGTATGCCAGCCAATCTGAATAACCGCCAACATACTCATTAACCACACCCTGGCCTTCAAAAACAATAACACTAGTAACAACATTATCTAAGAATGCCCTATCATGGCTTACGATCAGCAGCGTTCCTTCATAGTCAACCAAGCGTTCTTCAAGTAATTCCAAAGTCTCCATATCTAAATCATTGGTTGGCTCATCCATAATGATCAAATTAGCAGGCTTGGTAAATAATTTAGCTAATAAGAGTCTATTTTTCTCACCACCCGATAAGGTTTTAATAGGTGACCGAGCTCTAGCAGGTGCAAAGAGGAAGTCACTTAAATAAGAAATAACGTGACGCGGCTCACCATTAATAATGACATGATCATTGCCGCCAGCTATCGCATCCGAAACACTCATTTCTGGATCTAGCATTTCTCTTAACTGATCAAAATACGCGACTTGTAACTTTGTACCCTGCTCAACTACACCCGAGTTAGGCTGAATATCTTTTAGTAATAATTTTAGGAATGTCGTCTTTCCGGCACCATTGGGTCCAATCAATCCGATTTTGTCGCCACGCTGAATCACGGTGGAAAAGTGGCTGACTATTGGTTTTGCTGGATAATTAAAGCTGACATCGATTAATTCGACCACTTTTTTACCTGAAGCATCACCTCTCTCCATAGCAATCTTGGTTGTACCTTGTAAATTACGGCGCTGCGAGCGTTCTTTGCGCAATGCCATCAAAGCACGCACACGACCTTCATTACGTGTTCTACGAGCTTTAACTCCCTGGCGTATCCAAACTTCTTCTTCAGCTAATTTTTTGTCGAATAAGGCATTTTGGGTTGATTCTTCCTCAAGAGAGGCGGCTTTTTTCACCAAGTAATCTGCATAATCACCGGGCCATGAAACTAGATTACCTCGATCTAAATCAATAATACGTGTTGCTAATTTTTGCAAAAAAGAACGATCGTGAGTGACAAATAAAATAGCCCCTTTAAAATTTAGTAATTGCTCTTCTAGCCAGGTAATACTTTCCAGATCTAAGTGGTTGGTTGGCTCATCAAGTAATAACACTTCTGGCTCTATGACCAAGGCTTTTGCCAATGAAACGCGACGCTTCCAGCCACCTGATAAACCTTCAACCTTGGTCTCTGCCGGCAAATTCAACCGAGTTAAAATATTCTCTACGCGCTGCTGTATTTGCCAGCCATTATGAACATCTAATTTATGCTGTAAATCACCCATTTCGGTCATAACCGCATCGGTCATTTCCGTCATGTGCATGGTCAACTCATGATAGCGTTTAATCCAAGCACCTACCTCACCTAAGCCACCGGCGACTACATCATAAATGGTTTCTTCGTCAGGTAAATGGGGCATTTGCTCCAATACCGCGATGCGTAGCTCGGGCTTGTACCAGATTTCACCCTCATCTGCTTGAATTTGCTTCATAACAACCTTCATCAAGGTTGATTTTCCCTCGCCATTCCTCCCTAACAAACCAACTCGTTCGCCTTCTTCTAATTGGAACTCCGCCTTATTAAGTAAGGCGTGAGTACCAAATGCGATTGAGACTTTCTTTAAGCGTAATAATGCCATTTAATTTTGTTCCGTTACGATTTTATTCAAATTACCGCTATTTTAGGGCAAGATTAGGTTTTGCGAGCTAAATTAATTAAAAATATATTTATTGCATGATTTTCCAAAAAAATGCATATCAACAAAAAAAATTTATGCCTATGCTACAAAGTTAGGTAGTGGGTTAAATCTGTAATCATGTGTAAATATTGAGTCCAAATTCGACT
>JACUUF010000344.1 GCA_014859465.1 Methyloprofundus sp. | reverse complement strand
GATCAACAACCAGTTGGGCTGATTCGAGTTTAAACTCGGCTGAAAATGTTGGTCTGGTTTTTGTCATTTTTAGTCACCTTTGATATGAGATGTATTTTAACATCTCTATTTAGGTGGCCAATTTCACTTTACCACTACAAAGAGTCAATCACTAAGTTGGTCAAAGCAAAAGACTTAAGTGACCTTGAAAAAATCTTGGAAAATGAATTCGATTTTTCATATGAAGAAGTTGAAGAGGTTCTGACCTCATGTGATTTTTTAGATAAAAGTTGCATTGTTTCAAAAGTAATCGAAATCATCTTACGGAAGCAGCTAAAACTAGCCGAAATCGTTAATTCCGCTAATCTTAAGCAGCGACTTAACGAGTCAGAAGAAGCTTACCGAGAAGCGCTTAAGGAAATGCTGAAACAATTCAATCAAGATGTGATAAGCGCAATTATTGATTACCTTGATGCTGTGCGACAGGAAAACGATTCAAGGTTTTCCATGCGTTAGTATCAAAAACGTATGGATTTGAGACTTACAAGCTAGTGAGCTTAATCTGAGTTTTTAAAGCCTCAGTTTAGACTCATTTATCAGTATCAAAAACATGATATCAATTATGGTAGGATTAGTAGGTTTTGAGATTACGGGTGAAGGATAATATTTCAGTGAATTTTTTTATTTTGTTTTTTTCAATAATTTCATTTTTTTTGGGTAGCGTAATTATTACCGGTGCGTATATATTCAAGCCATCATCAAATCTTGAATGGTTCATGCCATTCGCTGTTTCCACAGTCCTAACAATTATATTATTTTTTATAATAAGAAAGTTCACGTCGAAAAATAAGTCATGAAAATTGGCTACGCACGCGTATCAACACTTCACCAAGATCTTACGCTTCAGCTAGATGCCCTCAAAGCTGCTGGTTGCGAAATTATCTATGAAGAAACCGGATCAGGTGCAAAGTATGATCGCCCGGAGCTTGCAAATGCTCTCAAAGCATTGCGCCCTGGTGATCAACTGATCGTGTGGAAACTTGACCGACTAAGCCGGTCAATCAAAGACCTAATCTCAATCATCAACGACCTTGATGCTAAACAAGTGGAATTCACATCAATTACCGATAATATTGAAACAAGCACCCCATCAGGGAAGCTGATGTTTCATATTTTCGGTGCGCTGGCAGAGTTTGAGCGTAACTTGATTAGAGAACGAACAACTGCCGGGTTAAAAGCCGCCAGAGCGCGTGGAAGGTTGGGTGGTCGTAAAAGAAAACTTACAGCACACCAAATAGAAATGGCCAAGTCTTTACTTGATAAGCCTAATAACACGCTTACAGTTCAAGAAGTGGCCAAGCAATTGAATGTATCCAGAGCAACACTTTTTAGGGCTTTAAGCAAAAAGGACAAAAGCGTATGACAAAGACCAACCTCGAGTTTTGTAGACAGAACAAGCTAGCCTGCATGCTTCTATTAACTGCTGCTGAAGATTATGCAGCAGCTAGGTGTTGTTTAATAGGTGGATTATTTTCTGGACTTCAATTGGCTTCCCAATCGGTCGAAAAACTCATTAAGGCATCAATACTGCTGCACCATCCTGAAGCCGACATTAGAAGACAATATGGTCACGACGTACCAAGTCTTCTAAAAGGCTTAGAATCAATTTTAAAACAGCAATTTGATCCCAAATATCATCAAATAGCAGACAAGCTGCTTCTACATTACAACGGTCGATACCCGGATAATCCCAATCGCGCAATGTCTGCTTCTAATACTGAGCTTGATGGCATTGATGAATTGTGTTTCTTTTTGACCTCAGAGCTTAAACTGCCTAGCGAACTTAAGAATCGTGTTGGCATTCTTGGACGCATTTCTAATGATAGTACACATGGTCCTGAACATTTATGGATTACTCAACACAACCAATTTTTCAATGCCTAGAATATAAAACTATTACCCCAAATCCCAATCAAGTTAATCACTGTAAATGTCAACTGAAGCATTAGCAGATATGGCAACTTAGAGATATGCGCAAACACTGCTAATGCAATCGAGCTGATTAACCAGACCGGAAAAGCAATAGCCGCATACTCCGCCGGATTGATGGCCATAAGCAACGCGCCAATGATCCCACACCCTGCCCCAACAAATTCCAATAACCGATGACTGGAAATCTGCCCCATACTTAAAACCTTAACGAACCTGCTCACTTTTTAATCGCCCCTACAAACATCCAAATAAAATCAATAGATTCTCAAACTGACACAACCCAATGGGCTATTACTTATCCACAGAATTTGTGGATGAAATAAACGAAGGAATTTGATGTCCCTTTGGGATGCGAATAACCTTTGTAAAACTGACTGGGATGCGAATAACTTTTGAAAAGTTTACTTGGTGTCCCCACGAAGTTGGCCGCATGTATTTTTGCGCTGCATCAATATGGGCTTGTTCATTTGTTGTCGCAACATCAAACCTGAACTCGCCTGGACTGCGGGCTATTAAAACCAATATCTCAATCTGGCATTCGCCCTGCTCCGCAATAATTTGTTCATCATAGGATATGTAACGCACGGGCTTAAATGGATCTATAGAAAACTGTTTAATCTCAATTTCATGCTGCTTGTCAAAAAAAGTATCTGTGAGTATCTGCCCGACCGCACTTTGGAGTGCTTCAAAACTTTTGTAAAGATGTTCGGCATGCGATACATCAACTTCGACATCCAGTGCAGCACAATAAATCCTCATCACTTTTAGCATCTTTAGCTCCTTTGTTTTTAGACACCAAAAGCGATTTAAACATGCACCAGGCCTGACGATACGAATTACAAAAAACCAGCTGCGGTTTTTGTAATGGCCATAAGGGATAAAAGCTAAGGGTTGTCGGTCGAGGGCGACCGTCTTAAATGGAGTGGATGAAAAGGGATTGGCTCAAGGGAGGGGAATTTACGGGAGGGGCGGCCTAGGGGCTAGGCCTTATCCGTAAGGGCCTGCCCCAC
>JACUUF010000343.1 GCA_014859465.1 Methyloprofundus sp. | reverse complement strand
GTCTTTGGCGTAATGGCGGCCTCGATCAAGTCGGCATTTATATTATGGGTTTTTAGATCAACATCGACAAAAACTGGCACTGCACCAAATTGCACAATGGGGTTTACCGTGGTTGGGAAACCTGCTGCTACAGCAATGACTTCATCGCCCTTCTTAATCGCTCTATTGCCAAGCTTGGGTGAGGTTAGCGTGCTAAAGGCCACCAGGTTTGCGGATGAACCCGAGTTAACGGTAATAAGATGTTTTATGCCGATAAACTCGGCCAGCTCTTTTTCAAACTGATCATTAAAACGCCCCGTAGTTAACCAGCCATCTAATGATGCTTCAACCATATATTGCAATTCGGTTGCGCCAATAACTTTACCTGATGGCGGGACAACGGTTTCACCGGGTTCAAAGTCGGCTGTTTGGTATTTATGTGCAGCAAAACCTGTTACTTGTTGATTAATAACCGATCTCAATACTCGTTCAAACGCTTTATAAGTGAGTTTAGCTACCGGCTTTTCTATTTTTGAAAGATGAAGACTAAAAGATTTATCAGTCCGCACACTGCTGTCAAGTGGCAAGGGCGTGCCATCAAAGTCTTCGGAGTTCAATGCAAAACCCTGCTCAGTTTTGACAGATTGAGAAGTGATAAAAACGACCTTTACATCACCATAGGCATCGGCCTCTTGAACAGCCAATACTGGGCGCTTTTTCGATTGTGTTAAATCGCTGAATGGGTAGTAGGCGGCATAAATTGTTCCGACTTGGATTTTAAAGGTCATTCCAGCGCTCCTCTTCTGGGCTGTTGAGTATGGTTTTTGCAAAGCCGGATTGATCCATCGCGACGGCTTGTAGATAGGTTTCTTCACTCACATCCGGATATTGTTTTTGGTACTCTTCATAACTGACAAGTGTTTGGTCTTCTAAGACCATGACTTCATTTTTTTCAAATCGTTGCAAGACCGCAAGCACTTGTTGCAACACTTGATCTTGAACGGCAATTGTTAGTGTGTGCATTTTGCACCCTCCATATCTCTCATAAATTCGTTTATTTCGTTTAGACAGGATTTTTGCATGTCTTGTTTGTTTAACCAGTCCTGGTGCCATTGGATAATTTTGGCGAGGGTGTGCTCTAAACGCCAAGTTGGATGCCAATGCAATCGGGCTTTGGCTTTGGATATATCTAACTTTAAATAACCAGCTTCGTGTGGATGGGCATTTTTATCCAGCTCCCACTTAGCGCTAGGCCAGTTAGCCACCATGTGGTCTAAAATCCAATCGACCGGTTTAGCCTCATCCTCATAAGGTCCAAAGTTCCAGCCTTCGGCAAAGTCTGTTGGGTTTTGATAAAGGTTTTGTGCCAATATTAGATAACCGGAAAGCGGTTCTAAAACATGCTGCCAAGGGCGTGTTGAAGCGGGGTTACGAATAACTACCGGTTGATTTTTTTCAAACGCACGCAGGATATCGGGAATTAAGCGATCATCCGCCCAATCACCGCCACCAATCACATTGCCCGCTCGAGCCGATGCTAAGCCAATACCTTGTTCTTGCATAAATGAACGTCGGTAAGCAGAGGTAACGAGTTCTGCACAGCCTTTTGAGCTGGAATAAGGATCATAACCACCCATGGGTTCGTCTTCACGATAACCCCACAGCCATTCTTTATTTTCATAACATTTGTCGGTCGTGACGCTGACAATTGCTTTGAGATTGGCACAACTTCGCGCCGCTTCCAGCACTTTAGCGGTTCCCATGACATTGGTGTCGTAGGTTTCTAGCGGTTCTTTGTAGGACAAACGCACCAAAGGTTGTGCTGCCATGTGCATAAGAATGTCTGGGTTAAATTCCACCATGCTGGCTTTTAAGGTTTCAAAATCGCGAATATCGCCGATTTGGGATTCGATTTTTTCCGCTACATTGGCTTGTTCAAACAAGCTCGGATTGGTTGGAGGATTAAGCGCATATCCTTTAACGATTGCGCCCATGTCGGCCAACCATAACGCTAGCCAACTGCCTTTAAATCCGGTGTGACCCGTAAGATAAACGCGCTTTCCTTGCCAAAAACGTGCATCAATCATGGTTTATTTCCAGTTTTTCCAAGGCGCTTTCCCAGACTGCCAGAGTTCTTCAAGGTGGTTTTTATCACGTAGGGTGTCCATAGGTTGCCAGAATCCTTGGTGTTCATACGCCATCAATTCTCCATCTTCCGCCAGGCCCATTAATGGGTGTTGCTCCCAAATGCAATCATCACCGGTGATGCGTTCTAACACTTTCGGCGAAAGTACAAAAAAGCCGCCATTAATCATGGCACCATCGCCTTTTGGCTTTTCTTTGAAATTATTGACTTGGCCATTTTTAATATCCAAAGCCCCGAAACGCCCTGGTGGATAGGTGGCGGTTAGCGTTGCTTGCTTGCCGTGTTTTTTATGAAAGTCGATGGTTTTGGCAATATCTATATCGCCGACGCCATCGCCATAGGTAAAACAAAATGCTTCTTCGTCTTTGATGTATTCAGCTACTCTACCTAAGCGCCCACCGGTCATAGATTGGTCACCAGTATCAACTAGGGTTACGGTCCAAGGTTCAGCACGTTTTTCGTGGACATCCATGCGATTTTCTTTCATACAAAACGTGACATCAGACTGATGAAGAAAATAGTTGGCGAAATATTCTTTGATTATATAGCCTTTATAACCACAACAAATCACAAAGTCATGAATGCCATGTGAGGAATACATTTTCATAATATGCCAAAGAATCGGCTTGCCACCAATTTCGATCATTGGTTTTGGGCGTGAGCCGGTTTCTTCACTTAGTCGTGTGCCGAGTCCGCCGGCTAGAATTACTGCTTTCATATTAGTATCTTCCTGATCCCTTTATCTTTAAAAACTTTGTACAAAGGCGTCGGAATAAAATTGATCTTCCGACAGTCCTGCATCTATAAATACTTGTTTGGCCGATTGAATCATAGCATTTGAGCCACAGGCATAAACCGCACAGTCTACCAAAC
>JACUUF010000068.1 GCA_014859465.1 Methyloprofundus sp. | reverse complement strand
GGATTTTCTTATCCCGAACTCAGGTTAAATATAGAGTTTTAAATTAGGAATTATTGATGGGGCGGGCTTTTGCAAAAGGGTTACTTTGTCGTCCTGCTTACTGGTTGTAAGTATTCAGATATCTCTTCAATTTTGTCTATGTTGAGCAAGAGTAAGTAAGGATTTGTCGGCGCTGTGCGAATGAATACACAGCTAACATAGTATGAACTAGGTCACTTTTTTGATCAGGTCTCTGAATATTTACTACGGGTTACGTAAAATGATTGAGAGCTTTAAATTACGTCAACTTGGGTTTACGGACTGTTGTCTTATGCCCATAGTGCTTAATATTTGCATTGACCGCTGCTTGCTGCTATCGGGTGGTTGATCTACTTTGCCAGAGTGGGCTCTTTAGCGGCAATTCTAGAGGTATCTGCACTGGTGTGAATGCTATAAGTAACAATAGCTTGAGAGGGTCGCTTGCGTTTTCTTTCTTTTCAGGAGCAAAGGAAAATACTTGTGTAGACCTATGCCTTAGTTGCTTAAGCCGGATTATTGCTATCAATAAAAACACAGTCTAAATGCAGTTGTATTTGCACTTGCTGCATTAGCGCTAAGATGCCGAAAATTTCCGTGGCATAATGCCCGCCAGCAAACATGTGTATGCCATTTTCCTGGCTTTCATGCCAATCGTGTTCGGAGATTTCACCGGTAATATAGGCGTCGAGTCCAGCCTGTTTAGCTAATAGCCAGTCGCTGTTTGCTCCGCCGGTAATAATGCCAATGGATTCAATAATTTGCTCTTCATCAGGACTGGCGAGAATGATGTCATGGTTGAGTAGGGTATTTAATTTCAGTCCCAGTTCTTTGGCTGATATAGGTTCACTAAGCATGCCTTCTATGCCAGTAGGGCAGCCTTTATAATTGCCGAATGGGTTTTGTTGTTGGCAACCGATTAAGTTACCTAAAACAGCGGCATTGCCTATTTCGGGGTGTGCGTCTAACGGTAAATGGTAGGCAAATAAATTAATATTGTTTTGTACTAAAGGGAAAATACGTTTAGCAATATGCCCTGTTATTGGGCGTGCACCATGAAAATGCCAAAATAAACCATGGTGTACGACCAGTGTGTCTGCGCCTAGTGCAACGGCTTGGGTAATCGAATCACGCGTTGCTGATACGGCGAAGGCTATTTTTTTAATGTTGTCTGTGCCTTCAACTTGTAGTCCATTCGGGCAGTAATCTTTGAACTTTGAGACGTTTAGTAGCTCATTGAAATAGTTGTCTAGTTTGTTTCTATGCATTATTTAATGCCTCGAACTTAGTCCACAGAGCCTTGAAAGTGTCGGTAATGGAGGGAGAGTTGCTTGCTACGCGTTGTGCTATGTCTTTTAGGTCAAACCATTGGCCGTCATCAATTTCATTCGCTTCTAAGGTAAAAGGGCCGTTGTGTTGGCAGCGGTACACTTGAACAAATTCCATGCCTGTTTCTGGAATTGCAGGCAGTTTAAATAAAAATGTGAGGGTTGCATCGACGCATACGCCAAGCTCTTCGATAGTTTCGCGGTGCGCACAAGCGGCGTAGCTTTCACCTGCATCAACATGTCCCGCGGCTGAGGTATCCCAAAGTCCGGCATTAACATCTTTGGTCATTGAGCGTTTTTGTAAGAAAATCTGATTGGCGTCATTGAATACTAGGATATGGACGGCTCTATGACGTAGGCCAAGTTTATGGACTTCTTTGCGCGCTCTGTTTTCGATAAAGTTGTCGTGTTCATCAACAACAGCAATAAGTTCGTGATTCATAGGTCTCCAAGCAGGCAGCTAGTAAGAAAGTCTTTAGCCTTGTTTGCTAATGGGGTATTCTAAATCAATCAGAACAGAGTGTGGTAGAAATATGGCAAGACGTAGCGAGCATAGTCAGGAAGAAATAAAGCAAATGATCCTAGAAGCGGCTGAGGATATTGTCCAAGAGTATGGTTTTTCGGCTTTAAAAGTCCGCAAAATTGCAGCAGATATAGGTTATACGGTCGGTAGCATTTATATGGTTTTTACGGGCATAGATGATTTAATTATGCATATCAAGGCGCGTACTTGGCAAAAACTAAGAGTTTGTCTTGAGCAGGAAAAGACTGAGCCAGCTACGTTCAAGGTTGTTGAAAATATGGCGCTTGCTTATTTTGACTTTACTGTCCGTAATAAAGGCTTGTGGTCTATGCTGTTTGAGCATCAATTGCCTATTGGTAAAGATGTGCCTGAATTTTATATAGAAGAGTATGAGCAACTTGTTGTATTTGTTACTCAGCTTTTTAAGGAGCTTGATAATCAATGCTCTGATACTCAAGTGCTCCAAGCTGCACGAACTTTAGTGAATAGTATGCAAGGGGTGTGTATGCAGTTAGTTATACAGGAAGCGACAATGGAGAATATTGAGCTGACCAGGGCGCAAATAGTGCTTTTGGTTAATTGTGTTATGCGTGGTTGGATTAACGGAGTCAATTAAAGTGCATTTATCTGCTGAACAAGAAAAGACACCCGTAGCGGTGCAGCGTAAAGAATTGCTGTCATGGGCATTATATGATTTTGCCAATTCGGGTTACACCACTGTTATTATGACGACTATTTATAGTGCCTATTTTGTCGGTGTTATTGCTGTAAATATGCAGGATACGTCGCCAGGATTGCCGACGCTGTTATGGTCTATTGCTATTGGATTTGCAAATTTTGTGGTCATGATTGTTGGGCCAATGGTCGGGGCTTTAGCGGATCATCGGGCGAGAAAAAAAAGGTATTTATTGATTTCTAGTGTTGGCTGTATGTTGACTACTGCATTATTAGCCTTTGTTGGCCCTGGTGAAGTCGTTTTATCTATGCTTTTAGTGACTCTCTCAGCGATTATGTTTGCTCAGGGGGAGAACTTAATTGCTGCTTTTTTGCCGGAGTTAGTGGCAAAAGAAAAAATGGGTAGAATGTCCGGCTATGGCTGGTGTGTAGGTTATTTTGGCGGTTTATTAACGCTAGCTTGTTGTTTGTCGATTATTCAGTGGGGTCAGGCGCAAGGTATGGCTGACACCGATATTATTCCGATTACTATAGGGGTGACGGCCATTATTTTTGCTTTAACCGCGATGCCCACTTTTATATGGCTTCGTGAGCGTGCTATTGCTCAGCCTAAGGAGGCGGGTGTTTCGTACTTTCGTTCTAGTTTTAATCGAATTCAGCATACTTTTAAATATGCGACTCATTTTAAGGACTTATTTCGGTTTTTACTAACCTTGGCGGTCTATCAGTCGGGGGTGAGTACTGTTATTGTGCTGGCTGCTATTTATGCTCAGGAAGTAATGGGCTTTGGTCGTCAGGAGTTGATTGTTTTAATTATGGTGGTTAATGTAACGGCGGCAGTAGGGGCTTTGGCCTGCGGACATTTGCAGGATAAAATTGGTTCTGTCGCTACTCTGGCAATTACTTTGGTGTTATGGATTGTAGCTATTTTGACTGCGTATTTTGCAGATTTACCGGAGCATATGTGGATTTCAGGAAATCTCATTGGTCTTGCAATGGGCTCTAGTCAGTCGGTAGGTCGCGCTTTGGTGAGTAAATTTACGCCAGCGGATCGTGCAGGTGAGTTTTTGGGGCTTTGGGGTGTTGTTATTCGTTTATCTGCGATTGTTGGGCCTTTGAGCTATGGTGTGGTGAATTTTCTTACTCAAGGGGATCATCGTCAGGCTTTATTGTCGACCTTGTTATTTTTTGTGCTTGGTTTGCTGTTATTAGCGCGAGTTGATGAAAATCGTGGCAAACTTGCGGCTAGTTAATTGAATTTTTTGGTGGCTATTGTTGCTTGTGATGGCAATGGAGTAAATACTCAGACAGCTCTGTCTTTATCCCCCTCATCCCAACCTTCTCACTCAAGGAGAAGGAGATCAGCAGAGGATCTCTGAATATTTACGAAATGCATGGTTCCAGATCATCGTTTTAGTTTTATTAGTCATTTATGAATACTTTAGAAAATTATCCTATTCGTCGTAGCGCTCGTGCTAAGCGAGCAAGAATTATTGTTACGGCAGAAAAAATAGAAGTGGTTGCACCTTTACGTATGCCGGAAAAACAGATTTACCAGTTTGTCGCGGCTAAACAAGCATGGTTAGAGGCGGCGAAAAATAAAGTACAGAGGCATATAGATAGTATTGCGCGTTTTTCACCCGCTGAATATAAAGAGGGGGCTATGGTTCCTTATCAAGGTGAGCGTTATGTATTGACAATTAAACCTAGTCAGAATAAACAAATAAACATTACTTTTGAGCAGGATTTTGTTGTTTATGTGCCCGAGAGTTTTTTGGCTAAATTAAGCTCTAAGGCATTGAGTGATTCTATTCGTCGAGCATTTATGCAGTGGATGGTGCAGATGGCGGGAAAGCAAAGCTCTGTTTATATGGATAAGTATGCGGTGCTCTATCAACTGCACCCACGTTCAATGGCTATTAAAGAGCAAAAGAGTCGTTGGGGAAGTTGCGGCATTCATAATGATATTAATTTGAATTGGTTGTTGATTTTAGCGCCAGCTGAAGTATTGAAATATGTTGTCATACATGAGTTATGTCATATTCAAGAGCGTAATCATTCGGTTAATTTCTGGCTTTTAGTGGCTAAACATTGCCCAGATTATAAGCAGCATCGTGACTGGCTTAAACTGCATGGCGCGAGCCTGATGCTGGGCTTGTAAAAAGAGGTTTTTAATCTGAGCAAGCAGCAAATGCAGTCATCTCTCAAGGGAAACTATTAAAATAAGCGATTTCCTGTGACTTGTAGTGTTTGGCGTAAGTTGTAATTCATAATACAATGGCGGGATTTTTAATTGTAAAAGAAACGCTATGACAAAACTAAAATGTGCTGTGATTGGAACTGGGTATTTGGGTAAATTCCATGCGGAAAAATATGCTTCACTCCCTGATTGTGAATTGGTCGCAGTGGTCGATATTAATGAACAAGCAGCTAAAGACGTTGCGCAAAAGCACGGAGCTGAAGCTTTAACGGATTATCAGTCTTTATTAGGTAAGGTTGATGCAGTCAGTATTGTCGTGCCTACGACTTTGCATCATCAAGTCTCTAAAGATTTTTTAAGTGCTGGCGCACATGTTTTAGTTGAAAAGCCGATTACTGTGACTGTGGCAGAGGCAGATGAACTGATAGCGATTGCTCAAGAAAAGAATCTTATTTTACAGGTTGGTCATTTAGAGCGCTTTAATCCTGCGGTCATGGGTTTGGGTAAATTAGAAGATAAGCCTTTATTTATCGAGTCGCATCGTTTATCACCCTTTAATCCACGTGCAAATGATGTTAGTGTGGTTTTGGATCTAATGATTCATGATATTGATATTATTTTAGCCATTGTTGATTCTGAGGTTGAGCGTATGGAAGCCAGTGGTACCGCGGTATTAACTAAAGGCACTGATATTGCTAATGCGCGTTTAACGTTTAAAAATGGTTGTGTTGCTAATGTCACCGCGAGTCGTATTAGTATGAAAATGGAACGTAAAATGCGTATGTTCCGTCCGAATTCTTATATTTCTATTGATTTTCAGAACCGCGTATTAACCAAGCATTTTGCGGGTACTAAAGAAATGTTTCCTGGTGTCCCGGAAATCGAAACAGAAAAATCTGTTTTTGAAAATGGTGATGCTTTACTGGAAGAAATTAAGCACTTTGTGGAGTGTATTCATACTGGCAATACGCCCAATGTATCAGGCCAAGCTGGCCGTCGTGCTTTGGCTACCGCAATTGAAATCACTAAATTGCTTCAATAGTTGTGTTGTAGATTAGCACTATTTGTAATAGCGTCTGTAATTAGACGAAACACTTATTTTAAAATTTAAAGGCAGTAACGATTATGATCCCAATGGTAAACCTGAAAGCCCAGTACGCGGAAATCAAAGAAGAAGTTGAGCAGGGCTTGGCGCAAACAATAGAAAATTGTTCTTTTATATTAGGCCCAAATGTTCAAGGCTTTGAAAAAGAAGCGGCTGAGTATTTAGGGGTTAAGCATGCCATTGGCGTGGCTTCTGGTACGGATGCTTTGCATTTGGCCTTGTTAGCTGAAGGGATTGGTGAGGGTGATGAGGTGATTACCAGTGCCTTTACTTTTATCGCTACGGCTGAAGCTATTTGTTATGTCGGCGCTAAGCCGGTTTTTGTTGATGTTGATGCAAAAACATTTAATATCACGGCACAAGCGATTGAAGCCGCTATTACGCCTAAAACTAAAGCGGTTATGCCGGTGCATTTATTCGGTCAGCCGGCCGATATGGCAGCGATTAAAGCAGTCTGTGCTAAGCATAACCTAAAATTAGTTGAAGATTGTGCACAGTCTTTTGGTGCGTCAATTGATGCTAAGCAAACTGGCAGTATCGGTGATTCTGCGGGGTTTAGTTTTTTTCCAAGCAAAAACCTGGGTGCTTTTGGTGATGGTGGTTTAGTCACGACCAATTCCGATGCAACGGCGGCTAAAGTTAAACAATTACGTAATCATGGTTCTGATGTGCGTTATTATCATGATGTGATTGGTTACAACAGTCGTCTTGATGATATGCAGGCGGTGATTTTACGTGCCAAGTTAAAGCGTATTGATCGGTATAATGCAAGCCGTCGCCATGCCGCACATTTGTATTCTGAGTTAATGGCTGATTTACCCTTAGAAACGCCGTATGAAGATGGCGTAGGTGTGCATGTTTATCATCAATATACTTTATTGGCGGATAGACGTGATGAGATTTTAGAAGCTTTACAAGCGAAACAAATTGGTTGTGCGGTTTATTATCCGGTGCCACTGCATCAGCAGAATGTTTTTAAAGAGCAGTGTGCCGGTCTGAGTTTACCAGTCACTGAGGCAATTGCTGCGCGTTGTTTGTCATTGCCCATTTGCTCTGAATTGAGCGATGAAACAGTTAAACAAATTGTTGCGGTAATTCGTAGCGTGTTTGAAAAATAAAGATTGTGTTGCTGATAGGATGGATTTTTATAATCAGAAAATCTATCCTGGCATTTTTTTGTGCGCAAAATGTTGGGTTACATTAACTGCGTTTTCTTTAAAGATCTAACCCTAGTACGGTACAAATTTGATGAACCAATCTCTTGTTTACGCTTTAGATTTTGATGGTGTGATCTGTGATAGCGCAGTGGAAACAGCGCTTACTGGCTGGAAAGTTGCAACTCAAGTCTGGCTTGATATGGCGGAAACTAGCCCAAGTGCCACGCATATTAAGCAGTTTCATGCCTTGCGCCCCTATTTGGAAACAGGTTATGAAGCAGTTATTTTTATGCGTTTATTACAGCAAGGTGAGAGTGTTGAGTATATTCAAGCGAATTCTCAGCAGATTTTCGCGCAATTTTCCTCTGAAGTCCCTTTATTAAAAAGGCTGTTTGGACAAACGCGAGATCAATGGATACAGAATGAACAAGCAGAATGGATTGCTATGAATCCCTTGTTTCCTAGTGTTGCCGAAAAATTACGTGAATTAAAGGGGCGCGCTTGGTATATTGTTACGACTAAGCAAGAACGCTTTGTTGAGCAGATTTTAGAAGCGAATCAAGTTGAATTACCTACAGATATATATGGTTTAGATCGACGTATGAGTAAGTCTGCAGTTCTTGATGAATTAATGTATATGCATCCTAAAGAAAAAATTTGTTTAATTGAAGACCGTTTACCTACCTTGTTAAAAATGCAAAGTAATGAAGACTTAAGTGAAGTGGAGTTGCAGTTTGTTGATTGGGGTTATAACACCGAACAAGATCGAGAAAAGGCGAAGGCAGCTGGAATTCCAGTCATTGCTTTGTCCGAGTTTTTAGTGTAATCACTGCATTTGCACGGCAAGTATTTAATTCATGGCATAATGGCAGCTTAATTAAACCCAGGAGATAAGTCATGACTGAGCAAGCGTATACAGAAGTTGAAGTTGAGACTCGATTAACAGAAGAATTACCACACTGGTATTACGAAAACGGTTGGCTTAGACGCAAGATTAAAACCAGTGGCTGGAAAGCGAGCTTAATGGTGGTTAATACGGTCGGGCATTTAGCTGAAAAAGCCTGGCATCACCCAGACTTAGCGGTGTCATATGCATTTGTGATGGTTAAGCTGGTCACCCATTCAGCCAAAGGTATTACCGAAAAAGATTTTGCTTTAGCGAAAAAAATTGAAGAAGTCGTCATGTGGGATGCCGCAGAAGCATCCCAGGGTGTTTTTGAAGGTACACCCGATGATCCGCGATTTAAATATATTAAAAAAGATAACTGAGAGGAATAGCGAGTGACTGAAATAACTGAAGTACCCAGTCCTTTTTGCGGTATTGGCACCGATGACCTGACTATTCAAGTGGACGGTTTGTCACTGAAGGTGAGCGCCAATGGCTGTCTTGTCAATACACCTGCATTTGAACAAGCGATTACAGATACCAGTGCGCGTGTGGACGCTAAGCAAGTTAATTTGGATGTCGCTGTTGCCAAAGCAGCTGAATTATTACGCGCGAGTAATCAGCCTGTGATAGGCGGTTGTGCAACCGATGTTAACGGCATGCGAGGTGTTATGGCGTTGGCTGATAAGGCCGGTGCAGTGGTTGATAATCTCAATTTTACCGCCGCGCGGCGTAATTTTTTGGCTTTGCAAGATACCGGCTGGATGAATACCACTTTAGCGGAAATTAAAAACCGTTGTGATTATTTACTGGTCGTCGGGGTTGATTTAGAGCGTTTTGCACCGCGTTTTTTTGAGCGTTATCTGTGGAATAAAGAGTCCATGTTTTTGGCTAATACTAGCCAGCGTGATGTGGTTTATTTAGGTAAAGCACCCACGGGCGATGCTTCGACTTCACCGGCAGGTGTTAAAGCAAAAGTATTGGCATGTGCTGATGCCGATTTACCTGAAGTCATGGCGGTATTACGTGCTTTAGTGAAAAATAAAAAGATTGTCGCTGAATCTGTTTGTGGTATAGCTGTTAGTGATTTGCAGGCTGTCGCAGAGCAATTAAAAATGGCCAAATACGGCGTCGTTACATGGGCGGCAGGCGCTTTAGATTTTGATCAAGCGGAATTGACGGTGCAAATGTTGTCGGAAATGGTTAAAGATATTAATACCATGGATACGCGTTGCTCTGGTTTTCCTTTGGGTGGTAAAGAGGGTGATCAAACGGCAAATCAAGTCTGTGGCTGGACTTCGGCCTATCCTGCGAGAGCGCGTTTTTCCAGCGGCTTTCCTGAATACGACCCTTTTCTTTACGATACCAATGTCATGCTAGCCAATGGCGAAGCGGATGTTTTGCTTTGGGTGCAAGCATTTAATAGTGCTTCTGTACCGCCTGAAACAGACCTGCCTACGATTGTCGTGGCGCGTTCAGGCATGACTTTCGCTAAAGAACCCACAGTTTTTATTCCTGTGGGTACGCCAGGTATAGATCATGCGGGGCATGCTTATCGTTTGGATAATGTGATCGCCATCCGTCTTAAAAAATTACGTGATTCAGGCTTGCCTAGTACGGCAGATGTTTTGAATGCAATTGAACACGCTTTGTAGGAAAGAATAATCATGTTGATAAAATTAACCGGTGGAACCGTTTATGATCCTGCCAGTGGTATTGATGGTCAGGTGCAAACGCTGTATGTTCAAGATGGCCGTTTTGTAAAACAACCTACCACTGATGTGAAAATTGATAAAGAGTACGATTTAAAAGGCAAGGTGGTGATGTCGGGTGCGATTGATATGCACACGCATATCGGTGGTGGTAAAGGCAATATCGCGCGCATGTTGATTCCTGAAGATCACCGTAAAGACCCTGTCTATCGTTCGGATATTACCCGTTCAGGTTGTGGGCATGCGATGCCTAGCACTTTTGCCACGGGTTACCGTTATGCGGAGATGGGCTATACCGCCGCTTTTGAGCCTGCTGTATTACCGATTAATGCTCGCCAAGCACATATGGAAATGGGCGATATTCCTATTTTGGATAAAGGCGGTTATGTCATGCTCGGCAGTGATGATTATTTGCTGCGTATGCTAACTGCCAAGAAAGATCAAAAAGCCATTAACGATTATGTCGCTTGGACCATGAATGCGGCGAAAGCCATCGGTGTTAAAGTGGTCAATCCGGGGGGTATTAATGCCTTTAAATTTAATCAGCGCAAATTAGAGCTAGATGAGCAGAATGCGCATTATGGTGTCAGTCCGCGCGAGATTTTAAAGGTTTTAGCCACCGCAGTTAAAGAACTTGGTGTTAAGCATCCCTTGCATGTACACGGCTGTAACTTAGGTGTCCCCGGTAATGTCGAAACTAGCTTAGATACTATTCAAGGTATCGGCGGTTTACCCATGCATTTAACCCATATTCAATTTCATAGTTATGGCACTGAAGGGGACTTTAAATTCTCCTCCGGTGGCGCAGCGATTGCCGAAGCGATTAATAAAAATAAAAATATCACCGTAGATGTCGGGCAGATTTTATTTGGTCAAACCATTACCGCCTCAGGCGATAATATGCGTCAGCATGCGAACCATGGCCTCGCTAATCCCAATAAATGGGTGTGCATGGATATTGAATGCGATGCGGGCTGTGGCGTTGTGCCCTTTAAATATCGCGACCAAAACTTTGTTAATGCGCTGCAATGGGCGATTGGCTTAGAGATTTTCTTGCTTGTTGATGATCCGTGGCGCGTATTTTTGACCACCGATCATCCCAATGGCGCGCCGTTTACCACCTATCCGCATTTAATTCGATTATTAATGGATAAAAGTTTTCGTAACGATATGTTGGCGACGATTCATCCTGAGGCACAAAAAATGACGACCTTGGCGTCGATTGATCGTGAGTACAGCTTGCAAGAGATTGCTATTCTGACGCGTGCAGGTGCAGCTAAATTAATCGGCTTAGATGGGCGTGGTAGTTTGGGTGTCGGCGCGTGGGCAGATATTACTGTTTATACCGATAATATTGATCGCGAAAAAATGTTTGCAAAGCCAGATTATGTTTTCAAAGACGGCGAGTTAGTCGTGGTTGACGGCAAAGTTGTACACACCAAATGGGGCACAACGCATATTGTCCGTCCTGAGTGGGATATTTCGGTTGAGCAAGATTTACAAAAGTATTTTGATCGTTTTATGACCATGAAAGTTGGCAATTTTAAAATCAGCGATGATGAAATTATTGAGGATGGTCGTGGTAGTCTGACTACGCATACTTTGAATGGTGTGTCGTGAGCGTTTTAGCTTTTGATACTCATGCGTTCGTGCAAAGACTACATGCGGTAGGCTTTTCTCAGGAGCAAGCTGAAGTTGTTACGCAACTGCAACAAGAAGTCGTAACTGCAACCTTAGAGCAAGTTCACAGTGCTGAGCTTGTAACTAAGCAAGATTTAAGGAAAATGGAGTTGGCTTTAAAGCGAGACTTAAAAGAGCTTGATTTAGCTTTAAAGCATGATCTGCGCGAAACTGAGTTAAAACTTGAGCTAAAAATTGCTGAAACAAAGTCTGAGTTAATACGTTGGATTGTCGGTGCTGGTTTTTTACAAACCGCTTTAATTACCGCTTTACTACTTAAAATGAGTTCTGGATTATGATTATTAATGGTGTAAGCATTGATGCAACCTTCGCTGAAGCGTTTCCAATGAAAGCAACACGCGCAATTATTACCGCGCAAAATGAAAAATGGGCAATGATTTCCGCACAAGCCATGACGGGATTTGCCACCTCAGTGATTGCCTGTGGCTGTGAAGCAGGAATTGAAAGGGTTCTTGACTCTTCTGAAACGCCAGATGGTCGTCCCGGTGTGTCGGTTTTAATTTTTGCTATGGGTGGTAAAGGTTTAGCGAAACAGCTAGAAACGCGTGCCGGCCAGTGTGTGTTAACATCGCCAACCTCTGCTTTATTTGCTGGGATTGATGAGGGAGAGCAAATTCCTTTGGGTAAAAATCTACGTTATTTTGGTGATGGCTTCCAAATTTCAAAAAAAATTGCTGGTAAGCGTTATTGGCGCGTGCCGGTGATGGATGGTGAGTTTTTGGCCGAGGCGACCACGGGACGAGTTGATGCGGTCGGTGGTGGTAACTTTTTGGTTTTAGCGCAGTCACAGCATCAAGCGTTAGCCGCTTGTGAGGCAGCGATCATCGAAATGAAAAAAATGCCGAATGTGATTATGCCGTTTCCTGGTGGTGTGGTGCGTTCCGGTTCTAAAGTTGGTTCGAAATATCCTGCTTTAGGAGCCTCAACTAACGATGCGTTTTGTCCAACCCTAAAAGGCATTACTAAAACTGATCTTTCTCCGGAAATTGAATCAGTCATGGAAATCGTGATTGACGGCTTGAGCAAGGAAGATATTGATAATGCTATGCGTGTCGGTATTCAGGCGGTCTGTGATTTAGGGGCTGCCAATGGCATTAAACGCATTAGTGCGGGAAATTATGGCGGTAAATTAGGGCCATTTCATTTTCATTTACAGGAGATTATGGCATGAGTGCTTTAACTTTTACGGTCAAACAAGCAACAGCACAACGCGTGGATATGTCGCCTTTGTCATGTCAGTTACTAAAAGACTTGAGTATCGCCGAAATTGCCGCTATTGAATTACAAAATGGTAAACGCAAGCTGCGCGTCGGTGAACTGTTTGATATTACTGGTTCAGATACCCAAAATATCATTATCAAAAACAGCTTTGCTAAATTAGATTTTATTGCTAAAGACTTGCAAGAAGGTCATATCACGGTTGAAGGCGAAGCAGGTGCTTATTTAGCGATGGGTATGAAATCAGGTTCAGTCACGGTCAAGGGTGATGCGGGTTTGTATGCCGCTTGTGAAATGAAAAATGGTTTATTAACTATTCATGGCAATGTGGGTGATTTTTTAGGTGCGGCTTTGCCAGGTAATAAACAAGGCATGAAAGGCGGTACCATTATTGTTAAAGGCAATGTCGGTCAACGCGCGGGCGATCATATGCGTCGCGGCACAATGTTAATTGAAGGCTGTGCCGGTGATTATTGTGGCTCACGTATGATTGCTGGCACGATTGCGGTGATGGGCTCAACGGGTCGATTCTTGGGCTATGCGATGCAACGCGGGACTTTATTGTTATGGCAGCAACCGACCTTATCAGCGACCTTTAATGACTGTGGTTCGCATACCTTGGCTTTTTTACCCATTTTGTTTAAATCCTTTGCTAAATTAGATTCTAAGTTTGCCGATGCAGCGCACGCCTTTGATCGGGTACAGCGTTTTGGCGGCGATATGGCTGAAAAAGGTCGTGCAGAAGTGTTAGTTAAGCTGTAATTTCATTTTTTTTCAGTCGATTACTTTAGGTTTTAATACATTGGCAATAGAAGTTAGCAATTTAGTACAAACGCGTATTCCAACCAAACATGGCGAGTTTGTATTGCATTATTTTAGTAATACCTTAGATGAAAAAGAGCATGTCGCTTTTGTGTTTGGGGAAGTCGCGCAACAATCGGTAGTACCGGTGCGGATTCATTCCGAGTGTTTTACGGGTGATGTGTTTGGGTCGCGGCGCTGTGATTGTGGCGAGCAATTAGATAAAGCGTTGCAATTAATCAGTGAGCATGGCTCGGGTGTGTTGATTTACTTGCGTCAAGAAGGGCGTGGGATAGGTTTGTTAAAAAAATTACAAGCCTATAATTTACAAGATCAAGGCATGGATACCGTTGATGCAAATATCCATCTGGGGCATTTAGCTGATGAGCGTGAATACACGATTGCTGCTTTGATTTTAGAAAATCTCAGCGTGCAATCTATTCAATTAATCACAAATAATCCCAATAAAATAGAGCAGTTAAAAGCCTTGGGAGTTAATGTTGAAGGGCGTATTCCAATACAGATAGAATCCAATTGTGATAATCAGGCCTATTTGCAAACGAAAGCCGATAAGATGGCGCACTTTTTGGATAAGGTAAAAAAATAGATTATGTCTTGTGGTAATTACTATGTGCTTATTAAGCATTTTTTAATACTTAGTTGATAATTTTCAGAACAGAATTCCACAGGGTATAATAATCAATTTACTATCACTTAGTGGTGATAGTTGTTAGTAACAAACAGTAGAAACCTAAGCAGTCTATGGCGCAAAAATTATTTGTTTTGACAACAGGTTGTCAAATGAACGAGTACGATTCGGATAAAATGGCTGACGTACTAAAAGCCTCTCATGGCATGGAATTAGTAGAAACACCTGAAGAAGCAGATGTTTTATTATTAAATACCTGTTCCATTAGAGAAAAAGCCCAAGAGAAAGTCTTTTCCTTGCTAGGTCGCTGGCGCAAAATTAAAGATAAGCGTCCCGATGTGATTATCGGTGTCGGTGGCTGTGTGGCTAGTCAAGAAGGTGCAGCTATTCAAAAGCGTGCGCCTTTTGTGGATATTGTTTTTGGTCCGCAAACCTTGCATCGTTTACCTGAATTATTAAATAAAGCACGCAGTGGCGAAAAACGCGTGGTGGATATTTCTTTTCCAGAAATTGAAAAATTCGATGCTTTACCTGAACCACGTGCTGAAGGACCAAAGGCTTTTGTTTCGGTTATGGAGGGTTGTAGTAAATACTGTACTTTCTGTGTTGTCCCGTATACCCGAGGAGAGGAAATTAGTCGTCCGGTACAAAGCGTATTAGAAGAAATTACTAGCTTAGCTGAGCAAGGTGTGCGCGAGGTTAATCTACTGGGGCAAAATGTTAATGCTTATCGTGGTGAAATGGATGATGGCGAGATCGCTGATTTTGCTTTATTGTTGCATTTTGTTGCGGCAATTGAGGGGATCGACCGTATCCGTTTTACGACTTCACATCCCATTGAATTTACAGATGAATTAGTTGATGCTTTCAAAGCTATTCCTGAATTGGTCAGCCACTTACACTTACCGGTACAGAGCGGTAGTGATAACATATTGGCGATGATGAAGCGCGGCCATACGCGCGCCGATTATTTGGCAACGATGGAAAAAGTTAAGGCGGTACGTCCAGGCATCAGTTTATCTTCTGATTTTATTATTGGTTTTCCTGGCGAAACAGATCAAGATTTTGCCGATACATTGGATCTGATTGAACAGGTCGGTTTTGATTTCTCTTATAGCTTTATTTATAGTGCACGTCCAGGGACGCCTGCGGCAGAATTTCCTGATGACACCTCGGAAGATACTAAAAAAGAAAGACTGAGCATATTACAAAAACGCTTAGATGAAATGACCATGGCTATTTCTAATGGTATGATTGATACCGTGCAAACGGTTTTAGTCGAAGGGATTTCTAAGAAAAATCAATTACAAGTAACCGGCCGAACAGAAAATAATCGGGTCGTGAATTTTATTGGTCATCCACGTTTAATCGGTCAGTTTGTTGATGTTTTGATTACAGAAGCGTTGCCCAATTCTTTAAGAGGCCGAGCGCTTGAGTCCTCTCTTGATAAAATTATTTATAAGGCTAACGCGTGAGCAAAGAGACGGTAGAGTTAATTTTAGAACCCGCTGATAATCAACGCTTAGCTAATTTATGTGGTGAATTTAATGGTAATTTGCAGCAAATTGAACAACGCTTGCAAGTAGAGATTGCCAATCGTGGTAATCAATTTAATGTTACTGGAGCTGCCGAGGCAATTAAAGGGACAGAAGCTGTATTGCATAAGTTATTTATAGAAGCAGAGCATGAAGCAATTACGCCAGAGCACATACATTTGTCGATGCAGGATGCGCATATAGAAGATATTGCTCAAGATATTGTTGATAATGAGAACTCTGAAGTTTTTATTAAAACTAAACGTGGCGTTCTCAAAGGGCGTGGCGCTAATCAAAAAGATTATTTGAGAAGAATTTTAAGTCATGATATTAATTTTGGTGTCGGGCCGGCGGGAACAGGAAAAACCTATTTAGCTGTAGCCTGCGCTGTGGAGGCTCTTCAAGCAGAACAAGTGAGACGAATTGTATTGGTTAGACCGGCAGTTGAAGCAGGTGAGAAGTTAGGCTTTTTACCGGGTGATATGGCACAAAAAGTTGATCCATATTTACGCCCTCTCTATGATGCTTTGTATGAAATGTTAGGTTTTGAGCGAGCAGAGAAAATGATTGAGCGAAAAATCATTGAAGTTGCACCGTTGGCTTTTATGCGCGGGCGCACATTGAATGATTCATTTATTATTTTAGATGAAGCGCAAAATACTACAACTGAGCAGATTAAAATGTTTTTGACTCGCGTAGGTTTTGGCTCAACGGCTGTCATTACTGGGGATATTACGCAAATTGACTTACCTAATGACAAGATGTCTGGTTTAAAGCATGTACTTAAGGTGTTAGAAAATGTCGAAGGCATTAGCTTTACCTTTTTTAGTGCTAAAGATATTGTGCGTCACCCCTTAGTCCAGCGTATCGTTGTCGCTTATGAGAATTACGAGCGAGCACACAGTTAATGTTATTACGTCAATTAGCTGTTCAGCGTATCGTTGACTTAGAGTCTTTGCCTAGTGATGCTGATTTGCAGTTGTGGGTAGAAAAAGCGCTTGCTGATTATAGCCAAGATGCTGAAGTTGTAATTCGCATTGTTGATGCCCAGGAAATGATTGAATTGAACAGTCAATATCGCGGCAAGCAAGGGGCAACTAATATTTTAAGTTTTCCTTTTGAATTGCCAGAAGGGGTTGAAGGCATTGATTTGTTAGGTGATTTAGTCATTTGTGCAGCCGTTTTAGAGCAAGAAGCAGAGCAACAAAATAAGTCATTAGGCGCACATTGGGCACATATAATTATACATGGTGTTTTACATTTGCTGGGCTATGATCATTTAACAGATGATGACGCGATAGAAATGGAAAGCAAAGAAATTCTATTGTTACAACAATTACACATTGATAACCCTTATCAGGAGAAAGAAGGAAATGGCTGACGAGCTCGCGGATAGTACCAAACCTCCGCAAAAAAGTTGGATAGGACGTATCGCTCAGATCATGAGCAGTGAACCTCAAGATAGAGAGGATTTACTTGAAATTTTGAGGGAAGCTGAAGGTAATCATTTGCTTGATAAATATGCCTTAGAAATGTTGGAAGGTGTTTTAAATGTTTCCGAGCAACGCGCACGAGATGTTATGGTGCCGCGAAAAAAAATGATCGTACTAAAAAAAGATGCACTGTTAACTGAAATTTATCCAACAGTTATTGAGTATGGCCATTCTCGTTATCCTGTTATTGGCGAAGATAAAAGTGAAGTTGTTGGTATTTTATTAGCTAAAGATTTATTAGCTCATGCGCTTAATAATAAAGATATTAAAGTTGAAGAATTAATGCGCACTCCGACGGTTGTACCGGAAAGTAAACGACTGAATGTTTTATTAAAAGAGTTTCGTGCTAAGCGTAATCATATGGCTATTGTTGTTGACGAATATGGCGCAGTTGCTGGGGTAGTCACCATTGAAGATGTGTTAGAGCAAATTGTTGGCGAGATAGAAGATGAACATGATTACGCTGATGAACAATATATAACTAAACGCAATGATAAAGAGTATATAGTCCAAGCATTGACACCATTAGAAGATTTTAATGAGTATTTTTCAACGAATTTTGATACGGAAGCCTTTGATACGGTGGGCGGGTTTATTGTTGGGCGTTTAGAGCATATGCCTAGGAAGGGTGAAAAAGTGGAAGAAGATCGGTTTCGCTTTGAGGTCATACGTGCCGATGGCCGTCGGGTACATGTGCTTAAATTAAAAATAAAGGGTAAAACGAAAAAGTAGTTTTTAAACGAAGTTAAGGCTATAGGATGTAGATGATGGGCAATATTCATATAAAGAATAAAGTGACAGCAAGTATTTTGGCGGTATCACTCAGCTTCATTTTAACGGGATGTGAAACTGAAGAAGAAGCCGCAGAAAGCCACCTAAAAAGAGGTAAAGAATTACTCGAAAAAGGTGATTTTGCAGCTGCCCAGCTTGAATTAAAAACGGCTAAGCAAGGCAATAAAACGACTGGAGAAACCTATTTTTACTTGGCTTTGTTGGATGAAAAAGTCAGAAATTATTATGCAATGCAGGATAATTTAGAAAAAGCATTAAAATTAGAGCCTGAGCATCAACAAGCCCATATTAAACTAGGCAAGTTGAAGCTATTAATGGGTGAAGTAGCTAAGGCACTTGAACATGCCGAAATATTACT